>CAYNVA010000100.1:0-7965 GCA_964400575.1 uncultured Thermodesulfobacteriota bacterium
GCTCGGCCTCTTCAAAGTAGCGCTCAACAGCCTCGACGGGATCCTGGGTGATGAGCGTTACATGGCTCTGGGCCATGGGGGATTTTTCTCCCTGGCGCTGCACCACGCAGAGGCCCTGTGTTTTTTTGTTTTCCAGCACGCGGCCGCAGATCAGCCCCTCGGGCTCAACGCCGCAGAAGAACCCTTCTTCCATGCCCGGCGGCGACACCGACCAGCCCCAGGATTCGCGCTGCGCAAGTGACACGGCGGCAAGGCCCGCTGCGGCAAACAGGCGGTTCAAAAGCCCTGCCGGAGCGGCTGCCTCAGGGGTCACGGCATGGCTACCGTGATAGGCCCGGCGGCCTTCCCGGATTTTGTCAGCCTCGCCGGTAACCACGATAAGGTTCGGGCTTTTCCATAAATAGCGATTGTAATGCGCCAGATGTTCGGGGAACTCCATGGATATGTCCTTACCTGTTCAAGCAGTAAGCATGGTTGTGTGCCATGGGCTGGGTATCAGCTTCCGCCGGTGTCATTAAATATTGGTTTCTTGCGAGCTCCCGCGCGACGGCGGATAGAAAATGCGTTCAGCTGCCTCTGCCAGTGCTCCGTCGTGATCGTGATTCAGGGCAAAGACCCGAAAATGCACAACGCGGGCCGGTATATATTTGAAAATTTCCTGCAGGGGCTCATAGGAGGTTTTGCCCGTTGATGGATTGTAGATATTGATGCGCTTGTTGCTTTCGGCCATGGGATTGAGCGGCCGGGGATCCTGCGTGGCAAGATCAACGCAGAACCTGATTTTTTTTCTGATCGTCTGGGGCAGAAAGCCGCGAATAGCCTCTTCCAGCTGCTGCGGCTGGTGAAACGAAAGCATGCCTTTTTGCGCCCGGTCGATGCTGAGCTCGGTTGAGTAGGCCATTTTCCATTTCACCCGGCGGTTGATGATGTCTGCCCACTCCCGCCCGAGGCTCCGGCGTCTGGCGTCGCGGGCATGCCGCCACGATTCAACCTCCTGAATGAGCGACCAGTCATTGAGATACAGATAGTCATTGAGTGCGGTTTTGGGATTTTTCGGGAACACGAAGCGCATGGTGTCGCGGAAGATTTCCTGCATGTGAAAGTCGATGGCCCTCCCCGTGCGGTGATAATAGATATTGCCATAGAGATTGAGCCGGGCATTGAGAAACCGCGTGAACGCAGAAACGCCTGCCTGGTGCAGGGTCAGCCCGTTGTCTGAAAAAAACGAATAAAAAAGCAGGCGGCTGATGTCGACGATATCGATTGAAAACCCGGTCATATAGGCGTCGCGCTGCACATAGTCAAGGTTGTCCACCGTGTAGAGGCCCGAGAAGAGCTGCTGCAGAAACTGCAGCCACCGGGGCTTGCGCTCATCGCCGCGCTCGGGAGGCTTCTTAATGAGAAAGCCAATGTCGGCGGGATTGATGGATTCGCCTTTTTCAAAAATCCCGGACGGACTGCGGCGGATTTTGCCGATGATGCCCCCGAGCTTCTTTTGGATGATTTCCTTGCCGAGAGTCTCATGGGTCAGCTTGTACTGCGAGAGGAAGTGGTCGTCAAAAAAATGTCCGTAGGGCCCGTGGCCGATATCGTGCAGCAGGCCCGCAATGCGGAATGTCTCTTCAAAACAGGCAAATGAGGGCGCATCGGGGCAGACTGATTTCAGGCTGGGGTACAGCTGGCGGGCAAACTGGCCGGCCATATGCATGGTCCCGAGGCTGTGCTGAAAGCGCGTATGCTCTGCCGAGGGGTAGACCCAGCGGGCGCTCTGGAGCTGCTGTATGCGCCGGAGGCGCTGCATCCAGGGCGAATCGATAAGGTCTTCCTCGGTTGTTTCAGACGGGCGGTCATGGTCGCCAACGGTAAAAGGTATATAATTGTATATGGGATCGGCAATAAGCGCCGTGCCTTTATGGGGAAGAGGTATGTCGGTCTTCATGGAGCATTTCTCCCTTTAATCATTGCCCCGCTTGACTGCCTTCAGCCGGTTGTCCATGCGCGCCAGAATATTTTTAATCTCAACCTGCAGTGCGGAAAGGCTTTCCGTGTTTTTGTGCACCACTTTTTCAATCTCATCCTTCCAGAACGTGACGGTTTCGGTTTCTTTGGCGCGAAGCTCCTGCTCCACCTTTTTTTTCATCTGCTCGAGAAATGCTTTGTCCATCGGGATGCCCCCTTTCAGTGCATGGTTGGCCTGCGGTATCCGGCACATACAGATGATTCTAAAACAATATCTGCGGGTGTTTCTAATAGACTTTATTTATGTTTAAGGTCCTTTAAAAAAAGAATTCAGAATTCAGTAGTCAGAATTCAAAAGCCAGGATCTTGAATCATGAATTAAATATTTTTCTAACCGTAGGGGAGGTGTTTACCCCCTCCCGAGGGCGGGCATAAAGCCCGCCCCTACATTAAAAATCTTGAGGCGTTTCTATCCTGTCCGCCGCGGCAGACCTGCCCCTACTCCGAACTTCTTTCCGCACATTCTGACTTCTGGCTACTGGATTCTGACTGCTGGTTTTTATCCCCCTCGGATTTTGGCCGGAGGCTTACATCCGAGCCCATAGTATCTCAGAAAAAAAGAAAAAGCAATTTCGCGATTGATGACGGAGGCAGGGAGGGCGTGCCGTAACATGAAGCTGTTAGCGTGTTCGCAGAAATAATATCCAGGCCAGCAGGATCGACCCTGAGGTAATCCAGATGGACAAGGAAAAATGCTGCCCGACAATGTAGCCGCCGATCAGGGGCGGCAGAAACTGGGCCAGGGCCATCACAGACTGGTTGATGCCCAGAATTTCTCCCTGATTTTTCGCGCCCGCAAGCCCGCATACCAGCGCCGTCAGGTTCGGGTTCGACAGGCCGTTGAAAATCGGTATGAAGATAATCACCGGAAAAAGCAGCCAGAAGCTGGGCACGATGAGCAGGGCAGGAAATGACGCCGCCAGCAGCAGCAGTGATCCGGGAAGAATTTTACGCGGGCTGAGTTTTTTTGATACGGGCCTGACCAGCACGGCCTGCGTCAGTATGGAGCAGATACCCAGATAGGACAGTATCATACCGAGCTGAGACCGCGTGGCGGCAAACTGGTCGATGAGATAGACCTGGAAAAACTGCGTGAAAAAGTTGAAGCCGAAGGCAAGGGCAAAAACAACCAGGAACATCCTGCGGTAGCTGGTGGTCTGAAAAGCCCTGATAATATTGATCGGGCCGACCAGGAGATGAAAATCAACATGCCGGCGCTTTTCCGGAGGCAGGGTTTCGGAAAACTGCCAGGCCACCTGCAGGAAATTGCATGCTGTTAAAAATGAAGCGAGCCAGAACGGTGTTGCAAAATTGAACCGGGCATTGATGGTGGGGTCGGAGAGAAACCCGCCCAGCGCAGGCCCGACAAACAGGCTTGTGCCGAATGCAGCCCCGAGGAGCCCGAAGTTTTTTGCCCGCGAGTTTTCATCGCTCAGATCCGCAATGGCTGATTGCGTTACCGCCAGGCTGCCTGAAAAGCTTCCCGTGATGATGCGGCTCAGAAAGGCCAAAGGAAGACTCTCGGCCAGTATGCTCACCGCCATTATGATATAGCCCGCAAACGTGCCGGCAATAGCAAAGAGCAGGATTTTTTTTCGGCCCAGGCGGTCGGAAAGTGCCCCCAGCAGCGGGGATGTGAAAAACTGGCACAGGGGGAATATCCCCAGGAGCAATCCCAGTATGGTTGTCCGCACGGGAATGCTCGTGCCGAGGGCAATGATGCCGCCTGTCTGGTCAAGGCACAGGGGCGTAAAAATCGGGATGGCAAGCGTCAGGCCGGTGAAGTTCAGAAAGGCGGTAAATGCGATGATGGCCAGATCGCGCCGGTTGCTTTTTTGTTCGGTCATGGTTCCGCGTCAGCTCATGGTTCAGCATGCCGTTTTCCCCTGAAAAAGCCGCGGTGCCGGCTCAGGCAGCAATGAAAAAGATGCTGCTCAATATATAACAGATAGTAAACACGGCGCAAGGTTATATATAAATAACGCCTTAGTTCACAAAAATCAAATGTGGGCTTACTCATGACCTGCTACATCAGCTGTTTGGTGAGGCTCACATCGTGCGGGGCGGGCACTGCCCTAGGCACAATACGTGCAGCACAGTACTTCAGCCAAGCACATTGAGAGAGCAATAGCGAGGCATGACCAGGACTTTAGCTTTCGGCGCCTTTTTATTTTTCGTGCGGGGGGCGCCTTTTTTGCTGTAGTGCAGTAAAAAAATTTGCTATATAATCAAATAAAAATTAAAATAATAGCTAAGCGCATATTTTGAGACTGCCGGGTCGTTAATTCCCTGCTGCAATTCGGAGCATATATGCAAGATATTGACTACAGCGTACAGAAGGTCATCATCAGTGAATACAAACCCCATGACAGGATCATTGATGCGGGGGCTTCACAAGAACGATTTTTTGTCATACTGCAGGGGCGCGTGGATATCTCGCTCAACGGCATTATCCTGCGCACGCTCAAGGAGGGCGATATCTTCGGCATTGAGTTTTATTATCTGGACAAACCCTATGACATCAGAGCTACGGCCCAGACCAAAGCGCGCATCGCGTCATATCACAGCAGCCTTATCTACGAAATAATCTATAACCGGCCACAGATGATCGATCAGATGATGAAGTCCATGGCCGGACAGATCGATCAGACAACACAGCTTGTGCTGGAGTGCCGGCCTGATGACAGCGCGAGCGATGCCGACAAACCCCTGCCGTTCATACCGCCCGAGCCCGGAAGCGTGGTGCTGTCATTTGACGATATGTTTAATGACGATCAGGGTGAGTATGATCTCGGGCCCGAGCCTGAGCCTGCACCCGAAGGGAGCTTCACCACGCTGCACGATGAAGCGCTCAGGTTTTTTATTGATGAATCAAAAATGCTTCTCTCCGACCTGAAGCTCATCGGCGAACAGCTTAAGACCGTCGGGGTACCGAATGCGCAGGAATCAGCCAAGCTTGTTGAGTTCGCACAAAAGCTCAACCGGCTCATCGGCGGCGCCGCGTCCATGGGGTTTGAACAGTTCTCCCAGCTGTCCCGCAGAACCTCGCTGCTGGCAACGCGCTGCGCTGAAATCAAGGACATGACCATCCGCCTGATCATCACCAACCTGAACCTGGTTGTAGCCGTGCTCTCGGAATGCTTCGCAAGCATCGACAACATCAATGCTGCCGAGGGCAAGCTGCCCATGCTGGAACAGCGACTGGACATTTGCATGACCTCCATCGGCATGCCGGAACCTGAAATCAAAACGCAGGATGAAATCGACGAGATATTGAGCCTGTTCCAGGACTGACGTCAAGCCTCCTGCCCGCCAAAAGCACGATTAGAGCGACGCAAACAAATCACGGGCCTGCCCGGAATATACTCCCTGCGATTCATACAGCACAAGCGGCGGCTCTATGTTCATCTCAGCCCCCGCGCCCTTCACAGCCTCGGCAAGCACGATGGCTGCGGGCTCATCACTTCGGGCGTGCACAAACCGGAGCGTTTTAGGCTCAAGGCTTTTTTTTCTCATGGCGGCAAGCAGGTCGGGAAGCCTGGCAGCGCTGTAGACAGCCAGGCAGCTGCCACCCTGTTTTAAAAGATATGCGCAAGCCGCAATGAAGTCGTCAAGCGAGCCGTGCAGCTCATGCCGCGCTGCGGCCTTCTGCGCCACGGGGTTGATGCGGCCGGACGCGGCCGGATAGAACGGCGGGTTGGTGACAACGGCGTCGAAACTCTCCGCAGGCCCCATGGCCCGCAGCTCGCGCACATCGCCATGCAGTATGGACACCTTGTCCCCACAGCCGTTAAAAATGCTGTTGTGGCGGGCAAGCCCGGCAAGCTCGGCCTGGATTTCAACGCCCAGTA
This sequence comes from uncultured Thermodesulfobacteriota bacterium, assembly GCA_964400575.1. GTDB lineage: Bacteria > Desulfobacterota > WTBG01 > CAIYCZ01 > CAIRTM01 > CAIWCT01. The sequence continues at coordinate 5,871 of CAYNVA010000100.1, forward strand.
TGCGCTCAACAGCCGGATGGCGCGCCAGCAGCACCGGCAGCACGCCGCAGCCCGTGCCCAGATCTGCTACGGCGCCTGCGCACCGGCCGCGGGCAAATGCCGCAAGCAGCAGCGCATCAATGGAAAAACGGTAGCCGCGCGCCGGCTGATACAGCTTAAGCCTGCCGTCGAACAGCTCATGCAGTTCACTGTTTGCGGGGGTCTCTTCCATGGGCGTCTGTAAAAAATGAAAACTCTTTACACGGTGCTGCAATGACGATAGTGTATGAGCCTGTCAGTGTCAACAGTATTCAGGCTGACAGGTTTTCAGGCGGCAGGCTGTACTGTACAGCCGGATTGCGGCGAAAAATTCTGCCGGCAAACTACTCGTAAGCCTTCACGTTTCATTTTGTATCTACCCCACCCGGCCTCCCCTGTCTAGGGGAGGAGTTTTTTGCCCCTCCTGGTCAAGGAGGGGGTGGGGGAGGTTGCTGAACTCATAATTTTAAATATGATGACCAACTGGCCTACAGTCGAAATATCTGTTTATAAAACCATACCAGCAACTATATGAAGCGCATAATTCTGGGCACAGCCGGACATATCGATCACGGGAAAACATCCCTGGTCAAGGCCCTAACCGGCATTGACTGCGACCGGTTGAAAGAGGAAAAGCAGCGCGGCATCACCATCGAGCTGGGCTTTGCCTCCCTTGTGCTGCCCGGCGGGCAGGCCGTCGGCATTGTTGACGTGCCCGGGCATGAGAAGTTCATTAAAAATATGGTCGCAGGCACCGGCGGAATCGACGCGGTGATGCTGGTCATAGCAGCCGATGAGGGCGTCATGCCCCAGACCCGCGAGCATCTGGACATTTGCAGGCTTCTGGCCGTTCGCCATGGCCTTGTGGCTCTCACCAAGTCCGATCTTGTCGATCCGGACTGGCTTGCCCTTGTGCGCGAGGATATTAAAAGTTTTGTGCGCGGCAGCTTTCTTGAAGCGGCGCCCGTCATAGCACTGTCATCTGCAACGGGTGCCGGGCTTCCTGATCTGCTTGCAGCTCTTGAAATAATGATTGCCTCGGTTGCCGAGCGCTCCAGCAGCGGCATTTTCCGCATGCCCATTGACCGTCTCTTTACAATGAAAGGGTTCGGTACCGTCGTGACCGGCACCCCGGTGGCAGGCTCCATTGCCGTGGGCGATGAGATCGACATACTGCCCCAGGGCATTCGGGCAAAGCTGCGGGGCATTCAAGTTCATAACCTTCCTGCCGAAGCGGCAAGCGCGGGCATGCGCACCGCCCTGAACCTGCAGGGCATTGAGAAAACCGCTTTGCAGCGCGGCTCGGTTGCGGCTGCGCCCGGCATGCTTGCAACCACCAGCCGCGCGGCGGCCTGGCTCGACCATCTGCACAGCGCGCCCCTGCCCCTCAAAAACCGGGAGCGTGTGCGCCTGCACGCAGGCACAGCTGAAATAGGGGCCACCGCCATACTCCTGGAGTCCGACGAGCTGGAGCCCGGGGCGGGCGGCTATGTGCAGTTTGTGCTGGATGAACCTGCGGTGCTGCTGCCCCGCGACCGGTATGTCATCCGCAGTTTCTCGCCGGTCTTCACCATCGGCGGCGGAGAAATACTTGACAACAACCCGCCGCGGCTCAAGCGCTTCACCGATGCCAGCCGCAGCCATCTTGACACGCTCAGGCAGGGCGACACGCAGAGCGCCATTCTGCTTTTCTGCCGTGAGGCAGGTGTGCGCGGAACCTCGCTTGCGAAACTGCAGGCCCGGCTGGGTATCGATGCCCTTGCTCAGCAGCTTGAGGCCATGCTTGCCGGGGGGTCGCTTGCCGCTTTCGCAGTGAATCCGCTGCAGCTCACCCTGCCTGCTATCGTCATCGAGCTTGAAACAGCTGTCACCGATGCGCTGAAAGCCTATCACGGCGAGCATCCGCTCAAGACCGGGCCGGTGCGCGAGGAACTGCGCGCCCGCCTGCCGCGGGCAACCGATGCCCGTCTTTTCAGCTATGTGCTGGAGCGTTTAGAAAAGCGCAAAAAGCTCACCGTGACCAATGAATTTCTGGCCCTGGCCGAACACAAGCCCGTACTGAAGGATGATGAAAAAA
>CAYNVA010000101.1:0-13907 GCA_964400575.1 uncultured Thermodesulfobacteriota bacterium
AGCAAGGAGTGTTATCCCAGCGGGAAGCTTTACAAGGCCACCAGCTTCAGAAAAGGCAAGCTTGACGGCCGCAGCTGCGAATTTTATGAAAGCGGCGCGCTCAAGGTCGAATGGAATGCACAGGGCGGCAAGCCGGAAGGAAACTCACGTGAATATTATGAGAACGGCGCTTTGAAAGAGGAGTGGGAAAACGTCGACGGCAAGCCGGAGGGGCAGACAAAGGAGTTTTTTGAAAACGGCCAGATCCGGGCCGTCGGGAACTGCATCAGCGGCCAGCGCGAGGGCCTGTACCGCGAATATTATGAAACCGGCGTGATCAAGGGCGAGTGGAGCTTTCGCGAAGGCAAAAAGGAAGGCATAGCACGAGAGTATTTTGAAAGCGGCGAAATAAAATATCTTGATACCTACCGCCGGGACCAGCGCGTCAACCGCAAGGCCTACCTGGAACATGAAGGCTTTGAGAAAACCACCCAGGAGCTCAATGACGTCAAAGAAATCAAGGAAATACTTCTTTCACAGACCGAGAGCTACATGCATTATCAGAACCAGATTCTTGAGCGTATCCGCCTTGTCGAGAAGCGGATAAAAGGGCTTGAGACTGCAGTCGACGATTTAAAAATTCTTTTGAAAAGCAGTGCCCCATGAAGATATATCTCGCAGGGCCGCTGTTCACCCAGGCCGAGCAGGACTGGCTCTGCAGGCTCAAAGCCCAGATTCTTGCCCACACGCCGGCTGCGCCGGTTGAAGTCTGCTGGCCCCATGATCTGTTCACCGCCCAGGAAATCGCCGCCTGGGGCGATCGGGCCAAGCATGAGATATTTGACCGCTGCCGCGAGCATCTCGATAAGGCTGACGCGCTGGTGGCTTTGCTTGACGGCACGCAGGTCGACGACGGTACGGCATGGGAAATCGGCTACTTTTTTGCCCGCCGCAGGCCTGGCAAGCCCATCATCGGCATTCGTACCGACTTCCGCAAGGCTGGCGACACTGTCAATGCCCGCGTCAATCTCATGATCGACTGCACCTGCGACTCGATTGTTACGACGGTTGATGACCTGCTCAGCGAGATCGGGAAATTACTGAAAAAAACGCCTGGATAAGCACGGGTACTGCATAGCCTTTTCAGACTATGAGCTCACTGGTGCAGGCCGGATAACTGTGGATCAGCCCTTGCCGGTTTTGCCCGAGATGAGTTTAACCCACTGGCTTCAATGAATAGTATCTGGATTATTCTTATTTCGGTCAGCATCGTCGTTGCGGCCTGCACGGGCAGGCTCGATGCCCTCACCCGCGCCATGTTCGACGGCGCGAAAGCGGCGGTGGAGATATCTCTGTTTCTCCTCGGGATCGTATCGCTGTGGCTCGGCATTACAAAAATTATAGAGGATTCGGGGCTCATTCACCGGATTGCCCATATTTTTAAACCTGCGGTTACCCGGCTTTTTAAAACAGTTCCTCCCGACCACCCGGCCATTACCTCCATTACGCTCAACATGCTGGCAAACTTTTTCGGCCTGGGCAATGCCGCCACACCCCTTGGCATCAAGGCTATGCAGGACCTCCAGTCGCTCAACTCCGACAAAGACTCCATCACCTTCGAAATGATGCTCTTCATTGTCCTGAACACGGCAAGCGTACAGCTCATACCATTCACGGTCGTGGGGATACTTTCTGACTTCGGCTCGGCAAATCCTTCAGGCATAGTGCTCCCCACTATCTGCTCAACGGTCATATCGGCCTTTGTCGCCCTTGGCGTGCTGTGGCTTTTCAGGAGGTTTAGGAAATGAAAGCCCTTACCTTCATCTCCCAGCTTGCCATACCGGCCTTTATTCTTTTTGCCGTGCTGTACGGCGCCTGCAGGAAAGTGCGCGTGTATGATTCGTTCGTGTCCGGGGCAAAGGAGGGCCTGCAGGTCATTATGAACATTTTCCCCTACCTGCTTGCCATTTTCATATCTGTGAAAGCATTCCAGGCATCGGGTGTTTTTGATGTATTAAAGGAAGCACTGTCGGGCCCGTGTCTGGCCCTTGGCATACCGCCCGAAGTTCTCTCTGTTGCGCTCATCAAACCTCTGTCAGGCAGCGCTTCCACCGCCTTTTTTATCGACATCGTGAAAACCTCCGGCCCGGACAGCCTTGCAGGCCGCCTCTCCGGCGTCATTGTCGGCAGCGCCGAAACGACCCTCTACGTGCTTGCCGTGTATCTGGGCGCTGTCAACATTCGCCGCACGGGCTATATCGTGCCCGTCTGCCTCATTGCCGACGGGCTGGGTATCCTCATCGCAGCCGCAGTTGTGAAGCTGATGTTTTAAGTTGCCCGCGAGCGGCGCTCTGCTTATTGACGTCAAATTGACAAAAGCGACTTTAGATTGTATATAAAATTAATAGATATTCGTTCCCGGGCTTTTCATATCGACCACATCAGCTAAGGAGCAGCACATGAAACAGGCATCGGTACTTATTGCAGCAGCAGTATGTTTTCTCGTCATCGGACAGGCCAATGCCTCTTTTGCCGGTCAGCCGATCTTTCCTCCGGCATATTTTCATACAGGTCAGGCTGTGCAGGCGGGTGGCGACAATGAAACGCAGCCCCTGCGGCTGCTGTGGTACGATATGCTCACCACGCCCATCAATATTCTTTCCATTGCCGGGCTTGTCGGCAAACGGAACTGGCTTGAAACGACATATCTCAACGCGACCGATATTCTCCATAATGAAGGCATTCACAAGCTCAACAACACCCGCTACAAGGAGTGGTGGTATTACGACGTGCACGATGATTCGGGGTTTGTCATGTCGTGCTCCATTGTCTTTTCAATCGTGCCGAACCATTATTTTCTCTGGATATATGACCCCAGGCAGGACAAGGTTTTCGTCGAGCTCGAGCAGGACGGCGCATTCACCGTGAACGCATTCGGCACCGAAGGGCAGCAGCTCACCTCGGATAATCTCACAATAGCGGGCCGCTCCGATGTGGGCTACACTCTCACCTTCAGCGGCAAGACGCTGCAGGGGGCATTCGTCTTTTCCCAGCCCATACCGGGCCGGGGAGAAATGCATAAGGGCCCGCTCATGACCTATTATGCCCTCTACCAGGTGCCGAAAATGAAAGTGACCGGCCTGTTGAAGAACAAGGCAACGGGTGACAACACCACCATCTCGGGCCTTGGCTATCATGATCACTGGTGGGGCATCGACAGCAGGTACACCAAATGGGAATGGATGCAGGCAAAATTCGACAACGGCTGGACAGCAAGCTTTTATCAGGCCCGCTACGATAAGCGCGAAACCGACCTGCACCGGTATGCCTGGCTGTATACGCCGGAAAAGGGCTATATCTACTTCGACAATTCGACCTTCGATTTCCATGAAGATACGGCACACCAGCAGTGGACGGCCTCGATTTCAGGCGCTGCCGGAACGCTCACCATAACGGCCACAAAGCGGGCCGAGCGCTACGAATTCAAGCCCGTCGTTCTTAACCATATACCCCTTGGCGAGGTCCGCTACTACCAGTACCCCATAAACGCTACGGGCACTTTCACCGACGCCGAAGGGCATGTCACGCTGCTCAACTCTACGCACGGCATGCTTGAATGGGATTGGGACGCGATCTGGTGATGCCGGGGGTGTGCGCCTATGGTTATGCTGTTTTGAAAAATGCTCTAAAGCACAGTAGGTGATGCATGCAAACGCCCTTTCTCCTGTGCGGAGAAGGGGCGTTTTCCGTGGTGCATGGTCCGGGCTTGCCCCGGGCTTTATCTGTCAGCCGCGCAGGCTTCTTTTAACCATGCAAAGGGGGATCCTATGAAAAAGATACTTGCAGGAATCGCGTTTGTTCTTCTGCTGCTGGCTCTGGGCCTCGGGCTTATGTTTTCAAAGATGCCCAAGACAGGGCCGGCGCTGGTTGAGCTGCCCGGCGGGGTGCTGGGTGTTCTGTGCCGGTTTTCCTACAGCTGGATCATACCGAGCCCGGGCGGGGTCGTTCTTATTGATGCAGGCCTTGATGAAAAGGCTCAGGACATCATTGCCGCGCTCAGGCGCAAGGGCCTGCAGCCCGAATCAGTGCAGGCTATTCTCATCACCCATGGTCACGGAGATCATTTCGGCGGCGCCATAGCATTTCCGAATGCGCGGATGCTGGCAGCCAAAGACGACATCCCTTTAATCATGAATCAAAAGAAACCTGCTGGTATTGTCCAGAGTATTTTCAGCAAAATGTCTCCCCTGAAGGCGCCGCCGAAAAAAATTGAAGCCCTTCCGGCGGGGGATTCAATAACCGTTGACGGGCTGACCTTCGGCATCATCGGCCTGCCGGGCCATTCGCCGGGCAGCGTGGCCTATCTTTTCGGAGATATTCTTTTTTCAGGCGATGCGCTCATGGGCAGAGGCGACAGTGTCATGCCGCCGCCGTTCTTTACCAGCGCTGATCCGGAACAGAGCAAAAAAGCGCCGGCAGCACTTTTGAAGGTGCACTTTTCAACTATCGCCGATGGCCATACCGGAGCCGTATTTGACGGGCATAAGAAGCTGGCAGCATATCTTGAAAAGCAGTAAATGCAGGGTCTGGAAGCCTGCAAAGGATGCTTGGCAGAATGAAGGGTTTGCGCTATAACGGCTGCATGAAACTTTCACCATGCAGGAGCCCGCAATGCTTGATATTCATCGCCTCAAAATTTTTCTGAAAGTCGCCGACCTTAAAAGTTTTTCCCGCGCAGCCTATGAACTGTACCTGACGCAGCCGACGGTCAGCCAGCATATCAGCCTTCTTGAAGAGCACCTGGGGCTGCTTCTGTTTGACCGCACGGGCAGGGAGGTAACGCCCACAAAGGCCGGGAATCTTCTCTATGGGTATGCCCGGCAGATACTGCTTCTGCAGGATGAGGCCCAGCAGGCCCTTGACCTGTTCAAAGGCAAAAAATCCGGGCATATTCAAATCGGCGCAAGCACCATACCCGGCGAATACATACTGCCGCCGCTGCTGGGCGCTTTACGCGCAGCCTATCCCGATATCCGCGTGACCGTCCGCATTGCAGGCACCGAAAAGATTATTGATGAGCTTTTGAACAGATCAGTTGAAATCGGGGTTGTGGGGGCCAAAATCAAGGACGACAGGCTGCTCTATTCACGCCTTGTTGATGACGAGCTGGTGCTGGTTATTCCGCGCGGACACCAGTGGTGGCAGAAAAAATGTGTCGGCAGCCAGGAGCTGCTGACAGAGCCGTTTGTCCTGCGGGAGCATGGATCGGGAACGCGCATCGCCATGGAGCGGCATCTGCAGGCTGCGGGCATACAGCCCGATAAGCTGATCATTGCCGCAGAGGTGGGCAGTACCACGGCGATCAAGGAGGCGGTCAAGGCCCGTCTTGGCATATCATTTATTTCCGAGCGGGCCATACAGGATGAGCTCAAAGCCGGACTGCTTAGAAAGGTTCCGGTCAGGGGGGAAGTATTTAAAAGGACATTTTATATAGTCAGCCAGCGCAATCGAACCCCCTCGCCGCTGTGCAAGGCTTTTGTTGATTTTCTGCGTGAACAGCACTGATAACAAACAATGATCCCGTTGCGTGAGCCCTGCCTGTAAAATTTCCCGGACGAGCAGCATGCCTGAAGCCCCGCTTCAGCGCAGAGCATGGAAACGGGGTAAAAATAGCGCCTGCAGGAGAGGGGGCTGACGGGCGGCTTGAATCTTTATTGGGGCCTCAGGATTGCAGGAAACTTCAAAACCGGTCCGTGCGATGATACGGCACTGTGCAGCCGGTAGCACCGAAGGCATCATCCGGCTGCCAGGGTGCTTTCTCATGCGTATGCTTAGACCAAGACCTCAGCATGCTGCCCGCCATCGAGCACTTTTCGCACAGTCAGGCCCAGATCCTGCATAGTAAAGGGTTTCAAAAGAAAAGCCTGTATGCCCATCTGCAGAGCCTGCTCCTCGGAAATCTTTTCACTGAATCCGGTACAAAGAATGATGGGCAGGCCGGGCCGCAGTTCAATCAGCCTGCGCGCCAGCTCGTCTCCCCTGATATGCGGCATGGTCATATCGGTGATGACACAGGCAAAACGCCCGGGATCCGCACTGAACATCTCAAGGGCCTTCGGGCTGCTGCCGGTACTGACAACAGTATACCCGAGGGCTTCCAGCATGCCCTGGCCGATCTGCACGACAGCCTCTTCGTCATCGACATACAGAATGGTCTCGGTGCCCTGCGGCATGAGGGGGAGTTGCTCCTGGCGGTATCCCGGCAGCCTTTCATCGATGCGTGGCAGCAGCACGTGGAATGTGGCTCCAGCGCCCGGCTCGTTGTCTGCATAAATGCAGCCGCCATAGCTCTTGACAATACCGTGTGCGACGGCAAGGCCCATGCCCGTTCCCTTGTCGACGGCCTTTGTTGTGAAAAAGGGCTCAAAAATCCTTTCCTTGATTTCAGGAGCAATGCCAGGCCCCGTATCCCCAACGGTCAGCCGCACATAGGAACCGGGCGCCAGATCATAACAGCCGGCCATGTCGTTCGTGTCGTGGAGATAGTCGTGGAGGCCGATAGTGAGAATGCCGCCCGAGTCCTCCATTGCCTGCGCAGCATTGGTGCACAGGTTGACTATAAGCTGGTGGAGCTGTGTGGAGTCAGCCATGACAACAGCATCGGCTGCACGGATATCCAGCTGTATCTGGATGGTGCTTGGCAAGGAAGCGCGCAGCAGCTTGACCGCCTCCTTGATGATGCTGCTTATTTTGACCGGGCTGGTATCCCGCGGGCTTCTGCGGCTGAAGGTCAGTATCTGCTTGACAAGGGAGCGTGCCCGGTCGCATGAACTGATGACATGGCGCAGTCGCTCGGCAGGAATTCCTTCCTTGGGCAAAACCAGCATGGCAAGTTCGGTATACCCGAGAATCGCGGCAAGAATATTGTTGAAATCATGTGCTATGCCGCCGGCAAGCGTGCCGATGGCTTCCATCTTCTGTGACTGGCGCAGCTGCTCTTCAAGATTTTGCTCATGCGTCACATCCCGTGATATGCTGAGAATATTAATAACTCTGCCCTCAGCATCAAGAACCGGAGAAAGAGCCTGTTCGATAAAAGCTGTTTTTCCATCCCCGATTTTAAAGTGCAGTACTCCCTTCCAGGTGCCGCCTTTCAGCAGTTGCTCATAAATGTCTGCAAAAAATTGCGAATCATACAAACTGTCAATGGGCTGAAAAGCTTTTGCGCCCAGTATTTCTTCAGCAGGCCGCTTCATTTGGCGTATCACGGCCGGATTTACGTACATTATGGTCCCCTGGGGATCCATAATCATGATGTTTTCTTCAGCCTGCTCAAGGGCGGAGCTCAACAGCAGACGGTCGCGCTCTGTTTTTTTCCGCTCTGTTATGTCCCGCACGATGGCAGTAGCAAACCGAGAGCCACCCGCGCTCCATAATGCGCGGGTAACCTCAACAGGAAATTCGGAGCCGTCTTTTCTGACGCTGTGGTTTTCGCTGCTTTCCTGAAGAACCTCGTGATGGAAAAAACCATCCAGCTGCCTGCTTTCCCGTTGACGCACCTGCTGCGGCACAAGCAGGCTTACATTTTTACCGATAATTTCCTCGGCGGTATAGCCATAGATAGTTTCAGCACCCCTGTTCCAGGACACAATCCCCCCGGTGCTGTCAGCGGTTATGATGGCATCAGCAGCGCTTTCAACAATGGCGCGAAGCCGCGCCTCGCTCTCCAGCACAGCTTCTTTTGCCTTTTTGTCTTCTGTAATATCGCGGACAATACCCGTAGCGAAGACCTCACCTCCGGATTTCCACACAGACTGGGACACCTCGGTCGGGAACTCAGAGCCGTCTTTCCTGCGGCCGACCCCTTCAATACGCTTATAGACAGTATGCTCTTTACCCTGCAGCAGCGCGGCGCTCATGGCTTTGCTGTCCCCGGCACGAAGGCGTTCAGGGATAAGCATACTGACCGGCTTGCCGAGTACCTCTGCGGCGCTGTAGCCATAAATACTTTCAGCAGCCTTGTTCCATTCAATAATTTCCCCCCTGCTGCTGGCTGTGATTATGGCGTCAACTGCTGTTTCAAAAATGGAGCGGAGCCGCTTCTCACCTGCCACAAGGTCGTGCTCCCGCGCCACAAGCTCTTGGTTGCTTGCCGTCAGCTCCTGCAAGGCGGCCGACAGCTCTACGGTTTTTTCTTCAACCATTTTTTCCAGAGACCGGCGGTGCAGTTCAAGCTCATGCTCGACCTGCTCTTTTTCACAGAGCTCCTGCTTAACCCTCCGGCTCAAGTCACTGGTGCGGCCGATGATATAACCGATAAAAATAATGCCTATGGTGCCCGGAAGCCCGCCCCCGGCAAGTATATTTTTTTGGTACCAGTCAAAACCAACCAGCTCACTCATGATGATATTGAGCGGAATCGAGAGCAGAGCGGCAATACAACCCGGCAGCGATCCATACATCCATGCCGCGGCCGCCACAGGTATGATAGCGAGCATAGCCATGCCGGTACTATTGAATGCGTTCATAACGAGAAAACCTGTGATGTAGACGAATATGGAGAGCAGAAAAAAGATATACCCTTTGCGGGATACGGCAGCAGCACTACGGATACTGCCGGTAGCGGGCGGATCGCTGAAAGACATCGGACTGTTCAGGGGCATAGTGGAGCCACCTTATGAAATCGTGGACAGCGCTTAATGACTTTTGCACAAACCTAATTAGTGGCTGAACGAAAACTCCTATTTGGGCTCCCGTGTCATTTCGACCGAAGGGAGAACTCTTTGAAACTGCTACAGATTTCTCAGTCGCTTTGCTTCTTCGAAATGACAGTTTGTGTAGTGGCAGAGGGTTTTTGTTCAGGCGCTAATTGTTGGTTATTATAGCAATTATTTCATACATTTACATTTATTTAAATATATGACACGCTGCAGCCGGAAAAGCAATAGTCTTTCGGGATCCGGTGTGAAACCGGAGCACGGGCACTGACAATTCACATGAGAAGTCGCTTGTATTGACGCAAACCCGGCATGTGGCTATGGTTTTTCAATCAAAGCGGCTTCCCTTAACTCTGCCTTATTCTGCTGCACCAGCTGCTACATTGTTTTATGAAATGCAATAACCGTGCACAAACAAACCAGCCTCAGGCTGTATGCCCTGCCGCTGGTTGTACAGAGCTCTGTGCGCCCTGTTATGTGTGTTTCGGGTGATATTTTTCCATACACTCGGGGCAGATGCTGTGGCTGAACTCGGCATCCGAGTGCTGGGAAATATACTGCTCGACACGATCCCAGCTTTTGCGGTCATTGCGGATTTTATGACAGTACATGCAGATGGGCAGTATGCCCTGCAGCCGTTTTACATGATCCAGCGCCTCTTTGAGTTCGTCAACGCGGTCGGCCAGCTTTTTCTGCAGGTCGACAAACCGTTTGCCGACGCCCAGCCGGGCAATAAGCTCGCCGTTATCAAAGGGCTTGGTTATATAGTCATTAGCCCCTGCAGCCAGTCCTTCAACCGTATCGCTTTTTGAATCCTTTGCCGTAAGAATAATGATGTATTTCGGTACGTTCGGGTGCTCTGCACGGTAGCGCCGGCAGACCTCGATGCCGTCCATGCCGGGCATCATCCAGTCGAGGATGACAAGGTCGGGAGCCCCGTCTTTTTGCATTTTCACAAGTGCGTCATTGCCGTCGCCGGCAGTGACAACATCATAGCCAAGCTTCCTGAGCACCGTTTCCAGCAAGCACCGCGAGGTTACATCGTCATCTGCAATCAGAATGTTCATACACTACCTGCAGCTTTCAGGCCTGATTTTTTTCTTGTTTTTGCACAGAAGCTATTTCTATAAAAAGAGATGCCTGTTCTTCCAGACTTTCGATAAGGGCGGGCACAGCAGCAAGATCCCCCGTTTCACCCGCCTTCTCGACCTGCATGGCGATGGCGCTGAGGGCATTTGCCCCGATATTTGCAGCCGATCCTTTCAGCGTATGGCCGCCGCGGCGCACCGCACCGGCATCTGCCTGCGCATGGGCGGCCCGTATAACGGCAAGGTGCTGGGGCAGATGGTCGACAAAATCTGCAATAAAAGTGTCGGCGAGATCTTTGTCGCCCATCAGCCGCCTGATGAGATTTGCCCTGTCAAACACCATGCAGGTCGTTTCGCCGGCTATAACCTGCACGGTTTCCCCAGGCGCATGCTCGCGCGTGCCAGGAAGCCATTTTGAAAGTTTTTCGGCAATCTCCAGCGGGTGTACGGGCTTTGCAATATGATCATTCATGCCGGCGCTGATGCAGTCGTCGCGGTCTTTCTGCATGGCGCCGGCTGTCATGGCAATAATGGGAATATGCCTGCCGTTTTTCAGTGCGCGGATCGCCCTGGTGGCGTCAAGGCCGTTCATTTCGGGCATTTGAACGTCCATGAACACAAGGTCATAGGCAATCCGTTCAAGCTGGCGCACCGCTTCAATGCCGTTTGTTACCGTATCGGCCCGGTAGCCGAGCTTCTGCAGAATGCCGACGGCCACCCTCTGGTTGGTCACATTGTCCTCGGCGATGAGAATATGTGTTTTTGACCGGCGGATTTCGTCAAGAACATGGCGTGTGACAATCTGCTCCTGCGGACTGAATTCAGGGCGCTGCTGCAGCCCGAGCACTGCTGCAAGGCAGCCATACAGGTGCGACTGTTTGACCGGTTTGTGCAAATATCCGGCAAAGCCGATTTCCTTGAGCCGCCAGGCATCGCCCCTGCTGCCGGCAGAGGTCATCATCACCATGGCGCAATCACGCAGGGCAGGAGACTGCCTGATTGCGCTGCCCAGCCGCTCACCATCCATGCCGGGCATCTGCATGTCAAGGATCGCGATACGGAATGGATCTCCTGCAGCCACTGCAGTATGCAGCTGCTCAAGGGCGGATTGCGCGTCGGCAGCCTCATAAAACCTGCAGTTCCATGATTCGAGATATGCCTTTACCAGCTCGCGGTTAATGGCATTGTCATCAACCACCAGAATGCGCTGGCCCCGGATATCGGCCATGGGCAGCCGCTTCGCAGCGACTGCCTGTTCCGCCTGTTTCTGCAGCACCGCAGTAAACCAGAACGTTGAACCATCGCCCGGCGTGCTTCGCACGCCGATCGATCCGTTCATGAGAGCCACAAGCTGCCTGCTGATCGACAGCCCCAGTCCCGTGCCGCCGTATTTTCGTGTTGTTGAGGAGTCAGCCTGCACAAAAGGCTGAAACAGCATAGCAATCTTGTCGGCCGGAATGCCGATGCCCGTATCGGTGACTTCAAAACGTATGCGCGCAGTGGCGCTGTCTTCATGATCAAGGCTTGCCACAACGCTTATGCTTCCTTCATGGGTAAACTTAACGGCATTGCCCACAAGGTTCACCAGCACCTGCCGCAGCCTCCCCGGGTCCCCCTGCAGCAGCGACGGCACCTCGGGCTGTGCCATCCAGACATATTCAAGCCCTTTCTCCTGGGCTTTAAATGCGAGTATGTCCGCCATTTCCTCGAGCATGATCCGCAGATCGAAATTTAGTATTTCAAGCTCCATTTTCCCGGCTTCAATTTTGGAAAAATCAAGAATGTCATTGATGATCGTCAGCAGCGAATCGGCGCTGCTGCGAACCGCCTCGGCATATCCCTGCTGCTCCGTGGTTAGACTGGTGCCAAGCAGCAGGCCGGTCATGCCCATGACACCGTTCATGGGAGTTCTGATTTCATGGCTCATATTGGCGATAAACTGGCTTTTGGCTTCATTGGCTGACTCTGCAGCATGCATAGCCTCACGAAGCGCCTGCTCGGTTTGTTTGCGCCGGCTGATATCGCGCAGAATGCCGACCGCATACCAGGAGCCCTTAAGACTGATGGCTGAAAGCGAGAGCTCAACGGGTATCTCAGCGCCGTATCGTGTGTTGCTCACCATCTCCAGGGTCTTGCCGATGGCATTGCCCTGGCCTGTTTTCCTGAACCGCGGCATGGCGTTCTGATACTGGTCATAGTAGCGCCGGGGCGCCAGAAGCTTGTGCAGATTACTGCCCACAGCCTCCAGCGCAGTCCAGCCGAAAATTTTTTCGGCAGCGCTGTTCCAGAGCGTAATCGTGCCCAGGCTGTCCATCATGAGGATTGCGTCAGCGGCAGAATCACTCAGCGCCCGGAATTTCAATTCGCTTTCCCTCAAGCCCACCTGCGCCTGATGCCGCTCGGTAATATCCTCACCTGAACTCAGCATACACTCAATGCGGCCGTCAACATCACGTATGGTCGCCATATGCCAGGCAATGAGCCGTTGCGTTCCGGCTTTCGTCACAACGGGTGCTTCAAAACTTTCACTCAGAGCTAAATTTTCTGACAGTATTTCCGCAAAAAGCCGTCGCCCTCTGCGTGCCCATGCCGGAGGCAGGCAGGTATCAAACCAGTTTTTTCCTATAAGCTCATCAGCGCTCCAACCGAGCACCTCGCACCCCTTTTTGTTGATCAGGCGCACTATCTGATCGGCGTCGATTATGAGCATTATGACGCCGGCAATGTCAAGATACTGCTGCGCGAGATCTTTTTCCCGGCGAAGTTCCTGTTCTGCAGTTATCCGGGCCGTAATATCCTTAAAACTCTCAACAGCGCCGATGACGGCGCCCTGTTCATCCCGTATAATGTCGGCGTTTTTCTCGATTGTGCGAAGCTGACCGTCTTTGCGCCTGATGGTGCACTCTCTGCCGATAATAGGCTTTGCTGCGGTGCTGTCAAAAACACGGCAATGCGTTTTGCAGGGCTGGTCGACAAACAGAAAACAGCTTCTGCCGATGGCCTCCTGCGCCGTATAGCCGGTCAGTGCTTCAGCCAGGTCATTCCAGCCCGTGATGCGGCGCTGCGTGTCCAGCGTCATTACGGCGCTCGGAACTATTTTAAGAAGCTGCTCGGCCCGCTGCCGTGACTCCCGCAGAAGCGCCATGGTAGCATTGTGACCTTCAACTTCTTCCCGAATGCTGCTGTTTGACCGACGCAGCCTGCGGTTCAGCACCAGTATGTACAGGGTGAAAACAAGCAGAACCGTGGTTGCGGCAAGCACTGCGGCGATAGATTTTCCGTAGTGTTTCAGCAGTTCATGCAGGCGAATTTCACCCCAATCTTTATAGGGCCCGTAGCGCACTTTTTCCAGGCATTCCAAAACGTTCTTGTAGCTCACGGTATATGTCCACCCGGCGCAGCCGGCCGTTTTTGCCGCAGGGCTGTCGGGAGGCATTTCAAGCAGTACGACAGTGACTTTTTCAGCAATATCATCCGGGGTATGCGCAAGCTTTAAAAACGGCCATTCAGGATACAAACGTGTGGAATGCTCGTAGGGGAAGGAGCTGTCGGGATACTTGTCGCGATTGAGTATTTTGAATTCACGCAGGCTTATTTTCCCCTCGCTCTCCATGCTTTCAAGAGTGCCCGAGCTGACCGTGCCCGCATCGGCCCTGCCGTCCCTGACAGCATATACTACGGCATCATGAGATCCGCAGAATTCGAGCCGCATACAATCGACAGACGGATTGATGCCTGCTTCTTTGAACTCCCGCAGCGCCATCAGCCAGCCGCCAAAAGAATTTTGCTCAACCGCCATGAAGGACTTTTTTCGAATATCGGCAAGGCTGCTGATGCCCGCGGCATCGGCCCTTGTAAAAATAGCCGCGCTGAAAACTGCAAACGCAGCGCCTTCATGCAGGCGTTTGAGCGTGGCTATGTGCACACAATCGAAGGACGCGGCAAGGTCTATATACACAGCGGGATTGCAAATGACAAAATCAACCTCTTTCTGCTCGACGGCTTTTTGTATTTCATGAAAATCAAGCGGGACGATTTCAAAGGAGCACCCCTTGATTTTTTTGGTCAGGTGCCGGGCAGTTTCCTGCCATTCAAGCATGCAGGTGTCTTTTCCCCGGCGGGC
>CAYNVA010000102.1:0-8306 GCA_964400575.1 uncultured Thermodesulfobacteriota bacterium
GCTCTTCCGCGTGGCCGACTGCATAGAAGATCACGATCTGCTTGATGCAGTCACCAAGGAGCGCCTGCTGCGCCTGTGGGCAGAGGTGCTTCAAAACCGGGCTCCGGTTTCCGCACTCGCCTCCGAGCTTTCCCGCCTTGAAGGCGCCGATCCCGAAGTCTACGTGGCCCAGCATGCTGATGCAGTGATAGCCCACCTGCAGAGCCTTCCCGAGACGCACCGTCATATACTTGTCCGCCATGTCTACGACACATCCCTTGGCATGGCGCGCTGGCAGAAGCACGGCCCCTTCGTGCGCGATGAGGCCGAGATGGATGATTACATGCATGAGGTGGCGGGCCGCGTCGGGTGGCTATTAACCGATGTATTTGCCCTGCACAGCCCGGCAATCGCAGCGCAGCGCGACAGGCTTATGAATCTTGGCCGCGAGTTCGGACTGGCGCTTCAGACCGTAAACATAATCCGCGGCATGCGCAAGGATTTTCAACGGGGCTGGATCTTCGTGCCGCAGACCTTCTGCGCACAGGCTGGGCTTAAGAATACTGAACTGTTTGACCCGGCCCGTGAGAGCCAGGCGCTGCAGGTGCTGGACCTGCTTACGGGCAAGGCCCGGCGTCATCTCGACAATGGCATTGCCTACATCAAGCTTCTGCCCCGCTCGGAGCGCAGCGTACGGCTGTTCTGCATCTGGCCGCTTTTATTTGCCGCGCGCACCCTTGCCATAAGCCTGGCAAATCCGGAGGTGCTGCGGGCCGAGGCAAAGATCACGCGGGCTGAAGTGAAACGGATTGTTGTTCTTTCGGGGATGCTCTGCTGGTCAAACGGGCTGGTTGATCTCTACTACAAAAGCCTGCTCAAAAAACAACAGCTGGCACAACGTGCTACTGTCTAAACTTCCTGGCTGAAGCTGAAAATCCGGCATAACCCCTCAATTTCTTAATCCCCCAATTCCTCAATTTCCATTACTTCCCCTGCGCCTGATAGAGAAGCTCCAGCTGCTCCATGAACCGCTGGTTGATCGAAAAAATAACAGCGTCGGCGAAACAGTCCAGGCCGACCAAAGCATTGACGCTTGAATCCTTCCTGGTGACGGTGCGCAGGCGGCTGCAAAAGCTGCTGTTCACGGCTTTGATCTTGTCATACATACCGACCAGGTTTTTCAAATCCCAGTCGGGCTCTTTGCCGTTTTTCATAATAAAATACTGCCCCAGCAGATAGGCCGACATGGCGCGGAACATGGTTTCCTCTTCGTCGGCAAAGGGAAGATGAAAACGGGCCATGGGCTTGAGCCTTTCCATAACAGGGCAGCCGCCCGTGGCCATATAGATGCCGATAAGGGAGCTCAGGGCTATCTGCAGCGTCGTAGCATGCGCGAAGGTGCGGTTGCGCGTCGTAACGGTTGCATGCACTTTTTCGTGTGAAAAGCGATCCTTGCAGAAATCCACGACGTCGATCAGCGCCACAGCTGTCGGGCATCGCCTGTGCATCGTTTCATCAAGCGGACAATTGTTGCACCGGCAGCAGGAAAGCTCGGTCCATGCGGGAAACTCAGACCGCTCGGGTGGGATGAGACTCATGCTGCTCTCATCGATACGGGCCTCAAACTCCTTCTGCGTGCCGTCTTCAAAGGCATACACATACCGGAAGCTTAACAAAGGATTATCAGGCATTGCGGCCTCCCCATGATTGCTGGTTTCAGGATACACTTACACGCCCAGGCCTTGGGGCGCAAGCTAATTTTTGAACCCCGCCGCCGACGTGAAAATGTTGCCCGGCAAGCTGCAATCTGCTACACTGATTGCAGCAGAATAACCTATGCCGGAGCATGCCATGAAAATTATAGACTTCGTCAACGAAACCAGGGAACTGGCTATCAGGAAACTGCTTGAAATCTCCGGGGGGGCCTGCCATCGCCGCAGCATACCCTTTTCCGTGGGCACGGCCGATGTGGCTGTCATCCGCGGCGGCTGCATTGAAAAAGCCGCCGTCACCCACATGACCATGAACCAGATAAAGCCGCCGGAGCTTGACATGGCAGTCGACTACATGGTCTTCCAGATGGAAATATATCCTGAAAATCCCGCCTGCCCCATGGGACATTTCAACACCGAATGGGCGCTCACGGGCAATGGCCCGTATCACATGAACCTCGACCTGTTCCCTGCCGTCGAGATCAGTGAAGACCTGCAGAGCGCAAAAGCCGCCATGGACAGAGTTGCAGACCGCTACAGCATCGACCCCGTCAAACTGCGTAAGGGGCTTGACGAGCAGTACAATATGCCCCACTGGGACAGGCCCCTTGCAGCCATGACCGGCTGCAAGCTCATGCATCTTCGTGAAGACAATCTGGATCTGTTCATCGATGCCTACAGGACATTCTTTGATACATATACCGCAATCCTGCAGAAGCGCAAAGACGCACCCGCAACCGATGCCGGCATGCAGCTCAAGCTGCGGCGCAACGGCAAATGGCTTGAGTATTTGACGATGAAAGACATAGCGGTGAAGATGGGTTTGGGGGTTGGCATCCCGCCCGAAGTGATCGTGGACCTGAGCTTCCCGCCCTCGGCGGTGTTTTAATAAGCAGGGCGCTTTGATGTGTTAATCTTTCGCACAACCTATCCAACAATATATGCACATAGGGAGAAAATAGATGCGACCGTTTGCAGCATCGCTTTTAATTCTAAGTTTGATTTTGGTCACTGCCCTGCCAGGTTACGCAGAAACTCTGCCGGGCCAGTCATGTCAGCAGACGATTGATGCTTTTGCAGATCTGACCGGCAACCTTATCTTTCCACGGCATCTGCTGAGAAGGTTTGCTGTTAAAACATGGTGGGACTTTGACCCAAACAAATATTTTACTGTTTTGTCACACGTTGCAATGAAGCCGGGATATGTGCTTGACTATGTTTACCAGTATGATGGTATGGGCGGGTATCCGGTACTGTACGGCCGCAAGAAGGGCCAATTCCCCTATCTCACCTATGCACAGTACGAACGCCGTCACATCAACGGGCGTCCGGATTATCCCGGGTATCTTGAAACAGATGAGACTGCGCAGGGGTTCTTTGAGTTTGTTGTCCTTGAGCTCATGGGAGGGCAGTTCTACCTGTTCTGGCACGCAGGGTATAATGATTCCATGATTGTGTGCGACTCATCAGGCCTTGAAAAAATACTCGCACAGCTTGAACCGGGCCTTGATAGCGCTGACATTAATGCAGTAAAAGATGATGCGCGCGCCCTTGAGCTTGACCCGCTGGTGGAGTTTGCAAATGAAGAGGTCACCGTGCGCGTAATATTTTTTTCAAAATGGGCAGGGTTTGTCCAAAGCACATATACAATCAGCCGCGATACACCGCATACGGTCAGCAGCAAGGAGGAGATTCTGGTTCCCTACAATTGCGGGTGGTTTTTTTAAATCTTCATTGTACATGATAGAAAATAAATCTGCCCCATTTCCTTCCGACCCTTTCCCTTGACATACAAACATCGCAGTCCTATATTCACCTCAACCCAAAGCGAGTTCTTATAAATTGATGCAAAGAGACAAAGACGAGATGATTTATAATGCTTATGTCAAAAACTCCGAAATGACCTGGTCACAGCTTAGAAAGCGTTTCGGATCCTGCAGTACAAAGATGAAAGCCGCATCCGAACGCCATAAAAAACGATTGCAAATTATTGTTGTACTTGCTGTGCTGGTTTTATGCTGCTGCACTCCGGACAAGAAGCAAGAAGAGACTCTCCGTAATTCATTATGGTACGTTATCGAACACAAAATTTATTATTATTATGATAACAATTACCATTTTGCTTTATACAATAAAAACGACCGGGTGTTCTGGTTTTGGAAGAATGGATTCCCTCGACCTTATGGTTTCGAATATTTTAGAGATCTTGATAAAACTACAGCTGAAGGTTTTGCTTATGGAGAAGCTGATGATATGTATCATTTTCAATATGTCGAGTTTGACTTGAAGAATGACAACGGCACCAGTACAAACTTCCGTATATTCAAAGACGGCTCTCCGGCTGTTGCGTATCAAGTGCATTTAGTTCGATCGCCACTGGAAGAAGCCTTTTGTTTGGAAATAATAGGTGCCTGTCCCTAGTTTCAAGAAAAGTATTAATTGAAGAGCTTAGTAAGCATGGATTCAAATTGGGCAAAAAGGCATTTGAGGCGAATTCAACCTATAGTCGTTTTTATGGCTCAAGCATAAAACTTAATGATGTAACGAATTATGATGAGGTGTACTTAGTTGTTGAAAGGCTTTTAAAAAAAGCGGAGGAGGAATTCCAAAAGGCTCAAACAATCTTTAATAAAATCTTTTCATAGAAGAATGCCTTTACAAAAGACCCCCATTGATAAGAACTCGCTTAGGGATGGGGAGAATAGAGCTCGCAGGTCGTGTTGAGTCACAAAACCCGACAATGAGCCTGCCTAATAAGATCACCATGATCATTACGCCATTCATTATCGGCATTGCAGGCGGGACCGGGTCGGGCAAGACAACCGTGGCCGCCGGACTTACCGCTAAGCTCGGGGCGGAGCGGGTCAGGCTCATTGATGCAGACTCCTACTACCGCGACCTCTCGGACCTGCCGCTTCATGAGCGGCACCATATAAACTTTGATCATCCCGATGCGCTTGATCTGCAACTTCTCACGCAACATCTCCGGATGCTCAAGCAGGGCAAGCCTGTCACCAAACATGTATATGACTTCACAACCCATACACGCTCAGACGAAACGGTTGTCATTGACCCCGTCCCGGTTATCATCGTCGAGGGGGTGCTGATCTTTGTTCCCGATGAACTTCGGGGGTTGTTTGACCTGAAGGTGTTTCTGGATGAAGATGCCGATGTACGCCTGCTGCGCCGCATCCGGCGCGATATGGCAGAGCGCAGCCGAAGCCTGGAGTCGGTAGCCCGGCAGTATCTTGAACAGGTTCGGCCCATGCACGCCCGGTTCGCGGAGCCTACAAAAGAACACGCCGACATCATCATCGGGCCGGACGCTGCTCTTGGCCATGTAATAGAACAACTGGCGGCTGTAATAAACAATAACAGCATGTGACGTTCTGGAGCAAAGTCGTCACTCCGGTATAAACCGGAGTCCAGAAAAAGCTAACCAACGGTCTGGATTCCGGCTTTCGCCGGAATGACGAAAAAAGAGCTCCTGCATATACACAACTGCTGCTTCGGCTAACAGAAAAGGAGCTACCTCATGGCACTGTTTTTAAATGTTAAAAAACGCAAAACAAAACTGCCCAATGGCAACACCATCCGCCTTGAGTTTGTCGATCACCCCGGGGCAGTGCTCATTGTCCCTTTTCTCTCAAAAGACAAAGTGATACTGCTGCGGCAGTTCAGGCCGGTGATCAACGCATACATTTTTGAACTGCCAGCTGGTACGCTTGAAAAGGGCGAGCATCCCCTGGCATGCGCCCGCCGCGAAATCATTGAAGAAACAGGTTACAGCGCAAAAAAATTCACGCGCCTCGGCATCATCTATCCCGTGCCGGGCTACTCAACCGAAAAAATCACGCTGTATAAAGCCGAAAAACTTACCGAGCGCGGTACCGCCTGCGAGCCCGATGAAGTCATCGAAACAATCGTCGTAACGAAAAAAATTGTGCGGGAGCTGTTCAATGCAGGCAGGATCATCGATGCAAAAACCATCTGTGCATTTGCCCACTGCGGGTGGCTGTGAAATACTGTTGGCGCAGTATTGAGCCTTCTTCTCCTTTTGCGGGAGAAGGCCGGGCCTGTCCTGAGCTTGATTAAGGAATGAGAGGGTGTTACTGTAGTGGAGTATGGCATACGCCCATTGCCCCTCACCTCGATCCTCTCCCCCTGCGAGGCTCTCTGCCGTTTAAGCCCCGGCTCATTAAAGGATTGGTTAAGCGCATTTCAGGCGCGGCCAAACACCATGGGCGATACCTTCTTAGTGCAGCGCAGCACCATCGGGTGCCTGGGGCAGCACCAAACCGGCTGCCCGGACTTTCATCTCCGTACCACCTCGGGCTTTAGCTTTACAGCACCGACTTGCGCCGCACAAACGTCGGGATGTCATAGCCTTCGTCATCATCAAAATCGCTGATAATGGTCCCCAGTTTTACCACCCGTGAATCCGAGCGATCTTCGTTTTTCCAGGTGCGGGTTACCGCCGGCTCGGGCAGGGGGTCCGGGGCATTGACCGCTTTGGCCTGCACATGCACAGCCCGCTCCTCGACCGCCCGCTGAGCCTGGTGCTTGGCAAAACCGGTGGCAATGACGGTAATCTGAAATTTTTCAGCCATGGTGTCGTCGATGGCTGCGCCGAAAATGATATTTGCCTCCTCATGCGCCTCTTCCCGTATAAAATTCGTAGCCTGCTCAAGATCGTCAAACGTCATGGTACTGCTGGCCGTGATATTGATGAGCATGCCTTTGGCGCCCCTGATGGAGATATCGTCGAGCAGCGGATTTGAGATGGCCTTGCGCGCCGCTTCCGATGCCCGGTGCTCGCTGCTGTCGATCCCAAGGCCCATGAACGCCATGCCGCTGTCGGTCATGATCGTTTTCACGTCGGCAAAGTCAAGGTTGATGAGTCCCGGAACATTTATGAGATCCGAGATGGACCTGACCGCGTGGAGCAGGACCTCGTCTGCCAGCTTGAACCCGTCAAGCAGGGTAAGCCGCCGATCTGCAAGGCTGAACAGCTTTTCATTGGGTATGACGATCAGCGAATCGACATTTTCTTCCAGTGCCTTCAGGCCCTCGTCTGCCAGCCGGCTACGCACCTTGCCTTCAAACCGGAACGGCTTGGTAACCACGCCAACGGTAAGAATCCCGAGCGAACGGGCCGCCTGCGCAATGACGGGAGCGGCTCCCGTGCCTGTACCGCCGCCCATGCCGGCGGCCACAAAGACCATGTCCGAACCTTCGATCGCATCCTTGATGCGATCGATATCCTCGATGGCAGCGGTGCGGCCAATTTCGGGATTTGCGCCTGCCCCGAGACCCTTGGTAACCCTGTCGCCCAGCTGCACCTTGATGGGCGAACGGTTGCGCTCAAGTGCCTGGCGATCGGTGTTGGTGACAATGAAGTCAACATTTTCCAGCCGCGAAGCTATCATGGTATTAACCGCGTTGCAGCCTGCCCCGCCCACACCGATGACTTTGATGGATGCTTTCTGCTGATCGTTGTTAAATTGGAAGCCCATAGCAAAACCCCCTGTCTATAAAATTAATGAATAAAAATCAGTTTTTCCCTTATATCATCCAGCGCTTTCCAAGCGCCTGCCTGCTTTAAATGCCATAGGTCTTTTTGATGGCATCGATAATCATGCCGGTCATGGGAAGCTCAAGCTCTGCCGACTTCACTTTCAGCGCCTTGTGCACGTCCTTGGGCAGCAGCAGCGTGAACTTCTTCTCAAGGCTGTACTGAATCTCTCGCGGCCTGCCCGGACGGCGCACTTCAGCCTGCGGCATATCGCTGACAGGCTGGTGCGAATCGTCCTTAATGTCTGGCTTCCGTGGCTCGGTCATTTTTATAATTTAAACCATATTAATTATTTTAATTTTTTAATTATAGAAATGTTTTTATTTTTCTTAATATATAGATAATTAAAACCCTCTTGTCAAGCAGAAAAATAAGCTTTTTATAAAAAAATTACGGCCCCGCAATTTATTTATTGAAAGATTGCTGGAATGAGCGAAAAAAATGATGGACAAAAAAATGAATTAAAATGGTGCTTGAAAAAATTCAAAAACAAAGTAGATATATATAGCGGCAAAAGTTTAAAGGAGAAATGCGGCCATCAAAAAATGCACCCTGGTGGGCCAAGTATATTCTGTGCCGGGGATGCTCTGCACTGTCTGGAAAAAAAGAGGTTCGGGTCTGCAGATACCATTTGCCTTCCAGCTGCTGCGCACCAGAATTCACACAAAGAAGATCGATTCAAATTATATTGAAACCCTGTAGAGGAGGTATCGCATCCATGGTCTTCAACTTCAAGCTCTTGTTCCGGATGGTGTACCGATCTCTTTTGAATACGCGCGGCACGCATGCGCGGCTCACGCTGAAACGCACAGCAGTCATTTTTATTGTGTTTCCCTTATACGTTTTAATCGAGCTGGCCAACTGGCTTGGCTTGTTGCTTGATGAAATATTTTTCTCCGGATACTCCCGCCAGGCAGTACGCGAGCCGGTATTTATTATCGGGGTCCAGAGAAGCGGCACAACCTTTCTTCATCGTCTCCTTAATCAGGATACTGCAAACTTTACTTCCATGAAGATGTGGGAGATTATTTTTGCCCCTT
>CAYNVA010000103.1:0-3381 GCA_964400575.1 uncultured Thermodesulfobacteriota bacterium
TTCAAAAAGTTAGCCGACAAAAAAGCGCTGTTCATGTCGCGGGGAGATAAATCAGGCACGCATTCCAAGGAGAAAAAAATCTGGGAGGCCGCTGCCATAGATCCCGAGAACCAGCCCTGGTATCAGCAGACAGGCCTCGGCATGGGCCAGACCCTGGGCGTGGCAGCAGAAAAAAAGGCCTATACCCTTGCCGACCGCGGGACATATCTGTCGCTGAAAAAAAACCTGGGCCTTGAAATTTTGTGCCAGGGCGACAAGAGCCTGCTGAACATCTACCATATCATTGAAGTCAGCCAGCAGAAATGGCCGAAAGTGAACGCTGCCGGCGCCAAAGCGTTTGCCGATTTCATGGTCGCACCCGATACGCAGAAGCTTATCAGCAACTTTGGCATTGAGAAGTTCGGGGCACCGCTGTTCACGCCGGACGCAGGCAAGAGCGTGGAGAGTTTGGGTAAATGAGATTACTCTCTCTTAAATGATTAAAGCAAAAGCCCTCGCCATGCACGAGGGCTTTTGCTTTGCGGTTAAAAAAATTGCTTTTTCAAGCAGTTTAAGTATAAATTAAAAAATAAAAATATGTAATTGTCAATCCGTCTTGTTTTGCACCTCTCCTATGCATATAACCGACTACCACGCCAAATATTTCGCTCATGCGCTTACACGCCGTTGCCCGCCGGACAGTGTCGAGAAGCTTGCTGCCGCGCTTGCCGATACACAGGATCAGATAAATAAACAACGCGAAAATTTGATCTGCCGGATAGAAAACAATCTCGCACAAAAAACCAGCATGCACGCCTTGTTTACCATAGTGTGGAGGCTGGCATGACCAGCGCCGAACTCCGCCAGCTCATACGCCTTGGAGAAGGCTTTACCGTTGAATTCAAGCAAAGCGGCACAGCGCATTTGGGCCGCGAGCTGTGCGCATTTGCCAATGCCACGGGAGGTGTTGTTCTGATTGGGGTAACGGACGAAGGGAATCCCGTGGGCGTTCATGATCAGAATCGGCTTAAATCAGAGATTCAGAATATTGCCCGTTCCGTAGAGCCGCCATTGGTGATTGAGCTTGAGGTCGTTGACGGTATTATGGTTGTCTTTGTGCCTGCTCAAAACAGCAAGCCCTATTCTTTTGGGGGTAAATTTTATTTACGCGATGGGGCCAGCTCGCAGCAGATGTCGCGCAATGAGATACGCGAATTTTTTTTCAAGGAAGGCATTATTCATTTTGATGAAACCACGTGCAAGCGGTTCCTGCTGGAAGATGATTTGACCGATACTGCCTGGGAGACGTTTCGCAAGCGAGCCAGAATACCCCGTGACATGGATGCCGTAACCACGCTGAAGAATCTTCATCTGCTCAAAAACGGGAGCATGACACATGCCGGAGCCTGGCTGCTGGCGCGAGACATTCAAAAATTCACTACCAGCGCCGATGTTGCCTGCGCCCTTTTTATGGGAACGGACAAGGTCCGTATTCTTGACCGGCAAAATTTTTCAAGCGACATCTATTCCATGATCGATGCTGTCGTTACCTACATTCTTTCCAAGATCAACGTGGAATTGATCATCAAGCACGTCAAGCGCGAGGAGCGCCCCGAACTGCCGGAAGCGGCTTTGCGCGAGGCCGTTGTCAATGCCCTGGCGCACCGCGACTACCGATCGACTGCAAATGTGCAGGTATATATCTTTAAAGACCGCGTGGAAATCGTCAGCCCGGGCGGGCTTCCTGCCGGTATGACGGAAGCCGACCTGGGCAAAAAGAGCATTCCCCGCAATCCGCTGCTTTTCGGAATGCTGTACCGGATGGAGGCCGTGGAGCATATCGGTTCGGGCATTAAAAGAATTCATCTGATTTGCGACAAATATGGTGTTGCAGCTCCTCAAATCAGCGTTGAGGAAAACTGGTTTACAATTTGTTTCCCAAGGCCTGCCGTTTCCATCAGACGGAAGTCATCAGAAAAAATTCAGCACCGGATCGGGGGAGAAGCGACCCCTCAAGTCACCCCTCAAGTCACCCCTCAAGTCATCGACTTGCTGTCGGCATTTGATGGCGAGATGGACCGTGGCATGCTTCAGAAGGTTCTTGGACTGAAGGATCGTGTTTATTTTAGAGAAGCATATTTAGCGCCTGCGCTGAAGGCCGGACTAATTGAGATGACGATTCCTGACAAACCGCGGAGCAGCAGGCAGCAATATCGACTCACGCCCAAAGGCAAAAGAAAAATGAAGGGATAAAACTATAGGCACTGGTCGAAACGTTTTGGAGTAGCAAATTTTTATGGACTTAATTCTTCAAGGCATCTGGCAGGCTGTCGTGCTGCTGTGCACGCTGGACCCCGAGACGTGGAGCATAACGCTGCTGTCGCTGCAGGTATCGGGTGCGGCAACGCTTGCAAGCCTGTTTATCGGCATGAGCGCCGGCATTTCCCTTGCCCTGGCAGACTTCCGGGGCAAGCGGCTGCTGGTGAGCCTCATCAATACGGGCATGGGCCTGCCGCCTGTTGTGGTGGGCCTGTTTGTAACGATTTTCCTGTGGCGCAATGGGCCGCTTGGATTTCTTGAGATGTTATACACCCCCGGAGCCATCATCCTTGCGCAGGCTGTGATCGCCACGCCCATTGTGGCGGGCATCACAGTTGCTGCCATTCAGAATCTGCCCCGCAATCTGCGGCTGCAGATACTGGCCCTTGGCGCAACACGGTTGCAGATGATCGGGCTTCTTATCCGGGAGGCGCGCCTGCCGCTGCTGGCAGCAGTGATGGCGGGCTTTGGCGGCGTCATTTCCGAGGTGGGCGCATCGATCATGGTGGGCGGCAATATCAAGGGCTATACCCGCGTGCTTACCACGGCCACGGTCATGGAAACCAGCAAGGGCAATTTCGATATTGCCATTGCCCTTGGTATAATTTTGCTCGTCCTGACCTTTGCCGTCAATTATATACTCACCCATATCCAGCAGCATGACAGGCCCCGATGAACAGCGAGCAGATGATTCTTGAAGTAAAAAATATCGATGTAAGGCGCGGTGGGGTTCGGGTGCTTGAGGTGCCGCAGTTTTGCCTGCGGCAGGCAGAAATCGTGTGCCTTGTCGGGCCCAATGGCTCGGGCAAAACAACCCTGCTGCTCACGCTCTGCTGCCTGCTTGAGCGGCAGGCCGGCGAGCTTTTCTTCAAGGGCTGCAAGGTTGTGGACCGGCGCTCAATACTTGAATTTCGCAGAAAAACGGCAACCGTATTTCAGGAACCCCTGCTGTTTGACACGACCGTGTATGACAATGTGGCCTCGGGGCTTAAAATCAGGGGCCTGCCGGGCCACGAGATCCGGCTCCGGGTGGAGCAGAACCTCGAGCGCTTCAGCATCGGGCATCTGGCCCGTCGCGCAGCG
>CAYNVA010000104.1:0-12943 GCA_964400575.1 uncultured Thermodesulfobacteriota bacterium
GGTGTTCTGATCCCTACCGAGGATGTAGAGGAGATTGTCCGCAGCAAAAAAGGCGATAAGCAGGTCAAGAAAACAACACGGAAGTTTTTTCCGGGCTATGTCCTTGTACAGGTCGACATGAACAATGAGACATGGCATCTAGTGCGCAATACGCCGCGAGTGACGGGTTTTATCGGTGGGAAAATAAAACCCATCCCGATTCCGGATGCTAGTGTCGATGATATGATCGGCAAAATCAGGGAGGGTAAACTGCGGCCCAAGGTGATGATGAATTTTGAAAAGGGCGATGACGTAGCGATCGTCGAGGGTCCGTTTGCAAACTTTAATGGTGTTGTGGAAGATGTGAAGCCTGAAAAAGCGCGCCTGAAGGTTCTGGTCAGTATCTTTGGACGTCAAACACCCATTGAACTTGAATACGCTCAGGTTAAAAAGATTAACTGAAAAGGTAAGCTGTAGAGAAAAGGGATTTTTATGGCAAAAAAAATAATGACCCAGATTAAATTGCAGATTCCAGCAGGGAAGGCCAATCCATCCCCTCCGGTTGGTCCGGCCCTCGGTCAGCACGGGGTAAATATAATGGAGTTCTGCAAAGCATATAACGCGCGTACTGCAGACAAGGAAGGCTTGATCGTTCCGGTTGTCATCACGGTCTATTCCGACAGGTCGTTTTCTTTCATCACGAAGACTCCCCCCGCATCGGTTCTTTTGAAAAAAGCTGCGGGTATAGTGAAAGGGGCGGGTGAGCCGAATAAAAACAAGGTCGGCAAGGTTACGCTGGCTCAGGTTCGTGAAATTGCTCAGGCCAAGATGCCTGACTTGAACTGCAATGATCTTGATATGGCAGTTAGAATCGTTGAGGGTACAGCGCGCAGCATGGGCATTGAAATCGCAAACTAATGTAATGCTTTTTTAGAGTCAGGGTGAACTGATATGGCACAACATGGTAAAAAGTACGAACTGGCCATCGGGAGGGTCGAACGCGAAAAACGTTACGGCTTGATGGATGCTATCGGCCTGCTGAAAGATGCGGCATATGCAAAGTTTGATGAGACAGTTGAACTGGTAGTGCGGCTTGGCGTAGACCCGCGCAAATCCGACCAGATGGTTCGTGGCACCGTGCTGCTTCCCCATGGAATCGGCAAAGAAGTGAAGGTTCTGGTTTTTGCAAAGGGGGAAAAAGAGAAGGAAGCACGTGATGCTGGAGCTGACCATGTAGGTGCAGAGGATTTGGTCGAGAAGATTTCCGGCGGCTGGCTTGATTTTGATCGAGCTGTTGCAACCCCCGATCTTATGGGACTCGTAGGCCGCATAGCAAAGGTACTCGGACCCCGTGGTTTGATGCCCAATCCAAAGCTCGGGACAGTTACGCAGAATGTGAAAGAGACTGTTGAGGATTTGAAGAAGGGCAAGGTCGAGTTCAGAACCGATAAGGCCGGCAATCTGCATGTTCCGGTTGGCAAAAAGTCTTTCGAGAACCAGAAGCTTTTCGATAATATTATATCCCTTATCGATACAGTCAATCGCCTGAAGCCGGCGACCAGCAAGGGGCATTATCTGAAGAATATCGTGCTTACTTCCACCATGGGCCCTGGCATCAAGGTGGAAGTTGGATCATTAAAAGCCAACTGATAGAACGTAACCATTTGATTTACATATGTTGATAGGTGATAGCCGTGGGTAGACGAGAACGAGAAGAAGCAGTAGAAGTCCTGGCAAAACGGGTGCAGAAGACAAAAGGCCTGATTGTGCTTGATTATAAGGGTTTGAATGTTGAAAAAGTCACAAGCCTTCGTAAGCAGATTCGTGAAACAGGCTGCGAGATGAAGGTGGCCAAGAATACCCTTATGAAGATTGCCACTAAGGATACAGTGTTCGAGCCTTTGCATGAACAGCTTGTGGGGCAGATGGCAGTGACGTTTATCGACGGCGATCCTGCGATGGTGGCGAAGGTTATCACCAGGTTTTTGAAGGATAATCCCGATACACCGCTTAAGGTTAAATCCGGCATGCTTGAGAAAATGATGCTCAATGAGAAGGCCATTGAGCAGCTGGGAAATCTCCCGAGCCGTGATGTGCTGCTTGCACAGTTGCTCGGGACTATCGCCGCCCCACTTACGGGTTTTGTGACCGTCCTCTCGGATATTCCGCGCAAATTCCTGAGAGTACTGATGGCCATTAAAGATACAAAAAGCAATTAACCTGAATCCATGTAACAGTTAAAACGTTTTTAGGAGGTCATACCAATGGCAGAGATTATGAAAGAGGATGTGGTCAAGTTTATCGAGAATATGACGGTGCTTGAACTTGCTAACCTGATCAAGGAACTGGAAAATAAGTTCGGGGTTTCAGCTGCTGCTGTTGCAGCTCCGATGGCTATGGCCATGCCCGGCGCTGCGGGCGGCGCAGCAACACCTGCAGAAGAACAGACTGAATTTGATGTCATTTTGACCAGTGCAGGCGAGAAGCGCATCAATGTGATCAAGGTCGTTCGCGAAGTGACAGGTCTCGGGTTGAAGGAAGCCAAGGATTTTGTTGATGCCTTGCCAAAACCCGTTAAGGAGGCTGTTCCCAAGAACGAAGCCGAAGGCATTAAGAAGAAGCTTGAAGAAGCAGGGGCCACAGCAGAGGTGAAGTAGTCTGAACTTCGGGAAAACGTCCGCAACTGGCACTGTGATTGGGCAGAACTTTTGTGCTGCCCATTTTTCATTACAACAATGGGGTGTTGCATGAGCAAAATTGGTGCACATAAACTGCGCTTTCGCAAGAACTTCGAAAAAATACCCGATATCATGAAGATTCCGAATCTGATTGATATCCAGAAAAAGTCCTACGAGAGTTTTTTGCAGCAGCACGTGCCGACGGAGCTGCGAGCAAACAGCGGCCTGCAGTGGGTATTCAAGAGTGTTTTTCCTATAAAAAATTATAACGATACATCGTCTCTTGAATTTGTCAGCTATGGCCTTGGCGCGCCCAAATACGATATCGACGAGTGCCGCCAGAAGGAGCTTACCTATGCTTCTCCTCTCAAGGTTCTTATCCGCCTGGTGAATTATGATCCGGAAACGAAAAATATCCGCGACATAAAGGAGCAGGAGGTCTATTTCGGGGAAATACCCCTGATGACCGATACGGGCACGTTCGTCATAAACGGTACGGAAAGGGTTGTTGTCAGTCAGCTGCATCGTTCCCCGGGTGTTTTTTTTGACCATGATAAAGGCAAAAACCTTTCAAGCGGCAAGTTTCTTTACTCTGCCCGTTTAATCCCGAGTCGTGGCTCTTGGATTGATCTTGAATATGACTCCAAGGATATTATTTATGTGCGCATTGACCGTCGTCGTAAGTTTCCGGTCACGGTGCTCCTGAAGGCGCTTGGGTTAGGCAAAGAGGAGCTGCTGCGCTACTTCTATACGGTCGACGATGTAGTCTTTGCGGGTGGCAAGTTCAGACGCAGTATACGTTCGCCTTTGTTTGCCGACAGCAGGGCTCATGCGGACATTGTCGATGAAAAAACAAAGACTGTCATAGTCAAGAAGGATAAGAAAATCACCCGGGCTCTTGTGAAAAAAATTCACGATGCAGGCATTGAGTTTATTGCTGCGCTACCGGAAGAAATTGAGGGTCGTATTGTTGCTGCGGAAGTGCTGGATCCCCATACGGGCGAGGTTGTTGCTGAGTGCAATGAGGTAATAACGCAGGAGCTTTTGGCTGCCATCATGCAACGTGGCATCAAGAATTTTAAGATTCTTTTTATCGACAACCTGCATGTTGATTCATCACTGCGAGATACGCTGCTGCTTGATAAAGTCAAGACCACTGATGATGCAATTGTTGAAATCTACAAGCGGCTTCGTCCCAATGATCCCCCGAGCCAGGAGAGCGCGAATCTTTTTTTTCACAAGCTTTTTTTCGATCATGAATATTACGAATTAACCGAAGTTGGCCGTATCAAAATCAACCATCGCCTCAATCGCAAAACTCCGCTAGACATGCAGGTCCTTACCATGGAGGATATCCTTGAGACCGTGCGTCAGCTTATTGAAATAAAGAGCGGTCGCGGTGGTGTCGACGATATTGATCATCTGGGCAATCGCCGTGTGCGTACGGTTGGTGAACTGATAGAAAATCATTACCGCATCGGACTGGTGCGCATGGAGCGTGCGATTAAAGAGCGCATGAGTCTGCAGGAAATCGAGACACTCATGCCCAATGATCTGGTGAATTCCAAGATGGTGTCTGCCGTCATTAAGGAGTTTTTTGGATCAAGCCAGCTTTCGCAGTTTATGGATCAGACCAATCCTCTTTCTGAAATTACCCACAAGCGCAGGCTCAGTGCGCTCGGCCCCGGCGGACTGACACGTGAACGGGCCGGTTTTGAGGTCCGCGACGTTCATCCAACGCACTATGGCCGTATTTGCCCGATTGAAACGCCGGAAGGGCCGAATATCGGCCTTATAGCATCTCTTTCAACCTATGCGCGCGTTGACAGGTACGGTTTTATAGAAACGCCGTACCGCAAGGTTGTGAAGGGGCGCGTAACAGATACTATCAGTTTTCTTACAGCCCTTGATGAAGAAAAATACAGCATTGCACAGGCCAATGCCCCTGTTGATGAAAAAGGACGTTTTAAAAATCCATTGATCCCTGCGCGCAAAGGCGGCGAGTTTGTGATGGCGGCATCTGAGGAGGTCGAGTATATGGATGTATCGCCCAAGCAGCTCGTAAGCGTAGCCGCATCGCTTATTCCATTTCTTGAAAATGATGACGCCAACCGAGCTCTTATGGGCTCCAATATGCAACGTCAGGCCGTTCCGCTTCTGTGCACCGAGGCGCCCCTTGTTGGAACCGGGATGGAGGTTGCCACTGCACGGGATTCAGGCGTTGCAGTGGTTGCTCGCAGAAGCGGTATTGTTCGAAGCGTTGATGCGGATCGTATCGTTATCAAACATGATGACGAAGATGCCGGCATCGGCTCTGATGTCGACATTTACAAGCTAACCAAGTACCGACGGTCGAACCAGAACACTTGTCTGAACCAGCATCCGATTGTAAATGTGGGGGATCACGTTGAAGCCGGAGATATCGTGGCAGATGGTCCATCGACCGAAATGGGTGAACTGGCATTGGGACGCAACGTGCTCGTTGCTTTTATGCCCTGGGGTGGGTACAATTTTGAAGATTCGATACTGGTCAGTGAAAAACTTATTCGTGAAGACAGTTTTACATCGATACATATTGAGGAATTTGAGGTGCTTGCCCGCGATACCAAGCTTGGCAAGGAGGAAATCACCAGGGATATCCCCAATGTTGGCGAAGACATGCTCCGCAATCTTGACGAAAGCGGCATTATTAGAATCGGGGCAGAAGTAAAGGCCGGGGATATTCTTGTTGGGAAGATAACGCCAAAGGGCGAGACGCAGCTCTCACCTGAAGAAAAGCTGTTACGGGCGATTTTTGGTGAAAAAGCCCGTGATGTTCAGGATACCTCTCTTCGTGTCCCAACGGGAGTTGAGGGAACGGTCATCAGCGTTAATATCTTTTCACGCAAAGGGGCGGACAAGGATGAGCGGACCCGCTCCATCGAGGACGAAGAGCGCGCCCGTATTCTCAAAGATCAGGAGGATGAAGTCCGCATTCTGCGTGAAAGTGTCAATAAACGGCTCAAGAAGCTTCTGGTCGGCAGGGCCTGTGCCCAAAGGTACACTGACCAGAAAAAGGGCAAGGTGATTTTTAATAAGAATCAGGTTTTTACGGAAGCCGATGTTGATTCTCTGACCATCAATAAGTGGATGAATATACCCATTGTCAAAGGTGAAGACATTCCGGACAAGATTCATAAGATTAAGGAAGATCTTGACGAGCATGTCAATCTTATCAAGATGATCTTTGACGAAAAGATAGAAAAGATCAAACGGGGCGATGAACTGCCTCCCGGCGTCATCAAGATGGTAAAGGTCAATCTTGCTGTTAAGCGTAAGCTTGCAGTTGGAGACAAGATGGCCGGACGCCATGGCAACAAGGGCGTTCTTTCACGCATACTGCCTATTGAAGACATGCCCTATATGGCTGACGGCAGAGCTGTTGACATAGTGCTCAATCCACTGGGTGTTCCATCGCGCATGAATGTCGGCCAGATACTTGAAACGCATCTGGGATGGGCCGCACGAGGGCTTGGCGAGAAGATCGAGGATATGGCAAAGTCGGGGACAAGCCCTGCCAAAATCAAGGAAAAGCTTAAGGAGGTCTATGGCAGCAGGGAAATCTCAAGACTGATAGAAGGCCTTACAGATGAGCAGGTGGTGTCGCTTGCCAGAAAACTTGGACGCGGTATCCACACTGCAAGCCCTGTTTTTGACGGAGCCAAAGAGGACCAGATAAATAAATGCCTTGCAGATGGGGGGCTGCCTGTCAGTGGTCAGACCGTGCTTTTCGATGGCCGTACCGGTGTGCCGTTTGATAAGGACGTAACGGTCGGCATCATATATATGTTGAAACTGCACCATCTTGTTGATGATAAAATTCATGCCCGATCGATCGGCACCTATTCGCTGGTGACCCAGCAGCCTTTAGGCGGCAAGGCTCAGTTTGGCGGTCAGAGACTGGGTGAAATGGAAGTGTGGGCTTTGGAAGCCTACGGTGCGGCCCATACTTTACAGGAACTGCTCACGCTTAAGTCCGATGATGTTTTTGGCAGAACCAAGCTTTATGAAAATATTGTCAAGGGGGATCGAGATATAATGCCGTCTATTCCAGAATCATTCAACGTGCTCGTTAAGGAATTGCAGAGTCTTTGCCTTGATGTTCAGTTTATTGAAACAGAGAAGAAAGAAATTTAACAATCCATTTAAAAGGTGAATTCATGAATGGATTTTTTTCACTCCATCAGACTCAGTCACGCTCAGTGGACAGCTTTGACGCGCTGAAGATTTCCATTGCATCAGCTGAAACCATTCGAAGCTGGTCCAACGGTGAAGTCAAGAAGCCGGAAACCATCAATTATCGGACATTTAAGCCTGAGCGGGATGGCCTGTTTTGTGCAAAAATTTTCGGGCCGGTGAAGGATTATGAATGCAACTGCGGCAAGTATAAGCGGCTGAAGCATCGCGGCATTGTATGTGAGAAATGCGGGGTTGAGGTTATCGCCTCGTTTGTTCGGCGGGAGAGGCTTGGCCATATCGAGCTTGCCTGCCCTGTGGCCCACATTTGGTTTTTACGCAGTCTCCCAAGCCGTATTGGAACATTGCTTGATATGACGCTGCGTGAACTTGAGAAGGTTCTTTATTTTGAGTCATTTGTCGTTATTGACCCAAAAAAATCGTCTTTTCAGATGGGAGAGCTTCTCGACGACGATCGTTTCAGAAAAGCAAAGTATGAGCTGAATGAAGATTTCGAGGCTGGGATGGGTGCTGAGGCTATAAGGGCACTGCTTCGCCGACTTGATCTCGACACGCTTTCGGCACAGATGCGCGAAGAGATACAGCTTACGACATCTGAGGCGAAGAAAAAAAAGCTCGCTAAGCGTTTGCGCATTGTTGAGGCTTTTCGCCTGTCGGGAAATAAACCGGAGTGGATGATACTTGAGGTTGTTCCAGTCATCCCGCCCGATCTGCGCCCGCTGGTGCCTCTTGACGGCGGCCGTTTTGCAACCTCAGATCTTAATGATTTGTACCGTCGGGTTATCAACAGGAACAATCGACTGAAAAAGCTTCTTGAACTTGATGCCCCTGAAATTATCATACGGAATGAAAAGCGCATGCTGCAGGAGGCTGTGGATGTTCTGTTTGACAACGGACGCCGCGGCAAGGTTCTCACGGGGCGCAATAAGCGGCCGCTCAAGTCCCTCAGCGACATGCTCAAGGGCAAACAGGGGCGTTTTCGCCAGAATTTGCTCGGTAAGCGGGTTGATTATTCCGGACGAACAGTCATTGTCATAGGCCCGGAACTTCGGCTTCATCAGTGCGGGTTACCTAAGCGCATGGCCATAGAACTTTTTAAGCCGTTTGTCTACAACCTGCTTATTATGAAGGGCCATGCCACGACCATCAAGAGCGCAAAGAAATTGGTCGAGCGTGAAAGTTCCGAGGTGTGGGACTGCCTCGAGGAAGTCGTGAAGGAGTTCCCGGTGATGCTCAACCGGGCTCCGACGCTGCACCGTCTGGGCATTCAGGCATTTGAACCCGTGCTTATTGAAGGCAAAGCCATTCAGCTGCATCCCCTTGTCTGTACCGCATTTAATGCTGATTTCGACGGTGACCAGATGGCTGTCCACGTTCCTATTACAATGGAGGCGCAGATTGAGGCGCGTGTATTGCTGATGTCAACCAACAATATCCTTTCGCCTGCCAATGGCAAGCCGATTATCATTCCGACGCAGGATATCGTTCTTGGCGTATATTATATGACCCGCGAAAAGGATATGGCCAAGGGCGAAGACAAGGCTTTTTCAAATCCAGGTGAAGTACGCATGGCCTACGATGCGGGCGAGGTGGACCTGCAGGCACGCATTCGTGTGCGTCTTGAGGGGTCGCTTGTTGAAACCACGGTCGGGCGCGTTATCCTGCGTGAGATTATTCCTCCCGAGATCCCTTTTGCGGTTATCAACCGCGTCATGAATAAAAAAGAGCTCGCCAACCTTGTCGACTACTGCTACCGGTACTGCGGGGATAAAAAGACAGTTATTCTGTCGGACAGTCTTAAAAACCTCGGATATAAGTATGCCACACAGTCAGGTATTTCCATATCTATAAAAGACATGCGCATTCCTAAGCGGAAGGCTGAAATAATTGATGAAACTCAAAAAGAGGTACGGGTCATTGATGATCAGCATAAAGAGGGCCTCATAACTACGGGCGAGCGCTACAACAAGGTCATTGATATCTGGGCTCGTGTCACCGAGCAAGTATCAGATGAGATGCTCAACGAGCTTGGTAAAGATGAAATCAAGGATAAAGAAGGCAAACTGAAACAGGCCCCGAGCTTTAATTCCATATATATGATGGCTGATTCCGGCTCACGCGGCAGCGCTCAGCAGATTCGTCAGCTTGCCGGAATGCGTGGTCTTATGGCTAAGCCATCGGGGGAAATTATTGAAACGCCCATTACAGCCAATTTCCGCGAAGGCCTCACCGTGCTTCAGTATTTTATTTCCACCCATGGTGCGCGCAAGGGTCTTGCCGATACGGCACTTAAAACGGCAAATTCAGGCTATTTGACGCGCAGACTTGTTGATGTGTCCCAGGACTGCGTTATTAACGAATATGACTGCGGGACAATTGACGGCATCCCAATGTCATCGCTGGTTGAAGGCGGCGAAATTATTGAAGCGCTCGGAGATCGCTTGCTGGGACGCGTGAGCCTGGAAGATGTTATTGATCCTATCACCGGCGAAGTCATTGTCCATAAAAGTGAAGAGGTTGATGAAACAGCGGTCGAAAAATTGAAAGAGGCTGGCATCGAACATGTGCGTATTCGCTCGGTGCTTACCTGCCAGTCAAAGCGCGGTGTTTGCGCTAAATGTTATGGTAGAGACCTTTCCCGCGGTCGTATGGTCAATATCGGCGAAGCCATAGGTATTATTGCTGCTCAGTCGATTGGCGAACCGGGGACACAGCTTACGATGCGTACCTTCCATATCGGCGGAACCGCAAGCCGGCGTGTTGCTCAGACAACTCTTGAGGCACAACATGCAGGAACGGTCAAGTATATAAATTTACGGTGCATAACCAATCGTGAAGGCCATATCGTCGTCATGAATCGCAATGGGCAGATTGCCGTTGTTGACAATCAGGGCCATGAGCGCGAAAAGAATCCGGTGAATTATGGCGCAAAACTGAGAGTTAAAGAGGGCGACAAAGTTAAAAAGGATGAAATTCTTGCAGAATGGGATCCTTTTTCAACACCAATCCTTGCTGAGGTCAGCGGCATTTTGAAGTTCGGCGACCTGATTGACGGTGCCACGGTGCGTGAACAGGTTGATGAGGTCTCAGGGCTGTCGTCGCGAGTTGTTATCGAGTCAAAGGACCCCGACAACCGTCCACGGATTTCGATTAAGGACGGAAAGGGTAAAACAATCAAATTGCCTGGCGAAAAAGAGCGTGAGGCCCGGTATTTCATGCCGGTTGGCGCCAACTTAGTGGCAAATGAAGGCTCAAGGGTTGAAGCTGGTGACAGTATAGCAAAAATTACCCGTGAAACATCTAAAACAAAAGATATAACGGGTGGTTTGCCCCGTGTTGCAGAGCTTTTCGAGGCCCGTAAGCCCAAGGAAGTAACGGTTATCAGCGAAATAGATGGTAACGTATCATTTGGAAAAGATGTCAAGGGTAAACGCAAAGTTATCATTACACCGCTCGTCACCGATGTGGGTGGCCATAAACTTGAACCCAAAGAGTATTTGATCCCCAAGGGTAAGCACATTAGTGTCCATGAGGGAGACAGGGTCCGTGCAGGCGAGCAGATAATGGATGGGTTGAGAAATCCTCATGATATTCTCAGTATTTTGGGTGAAAAAGAACTGGCTAAATTTTTGGTGGACGAGGTGCAGGAAGTCTACCGCCTTCAGGGGGTTAAAATCAATGACAAGCATATTGAGGTCATTGTTCGCCAGATGCTGCAGCGTGTGAAGATAAAGGATGTGGGCGATACGAACTTCCTTCTCGGTGAGCAGGTCGAGAAGATGCGTTTTGAAATGGAAAATGATAAGGTGCGTGAGCGTGGCGGTCAGGTGGCAGTAGCAGAACCCCTGCTGCTTGGTATAACAAAGGCATCACTCAGCACAGAAGGATTTATTTCAGCGGCTTCGTTCCAAGAGACGACTCGCGTGCTTACGCAGGCCGCCATTGAGGGTAAGGTCGACCAACTGCGCGGGCTTAAAGAAAATGCAGCAATGGGGAGGTTGATTCCTGCGGGAACCGGTTATCCAGAGTATCGGCAGGTGGACATTGTAGTCGGAGATCAGCTGTCTCCTGAAGCCGCATCTAAATGATTTCTGCGAATTTCGCAAAAAAATAGATGTTTGCTTGTTTTTGTAATTGACAGAATTTTGTACGTATGATAATTAAGTTTCTTTAATTTGCTAATGTTATTCAGAGGAACCTATGCCGACAATTAATCAGCTCTGCACTCAGGGTCGGCAGCCGACGAAGTATAAAACCAAGTCGCCTGCTTTGAAGGAGTGCCCTCAAAAGCGTGGGGTATGTACGCGCGTTTATACCACGACACCTAAAAAACCAAACTCGGCGCTTCGCAAAGTTGCCCGCGTGCGTCTTACCAGTGGTATTGAGGTTACTGCCTATATCCCCGGCGAAGGACATAATCTCCAGGAGCACTCCGTGGTGCTTGTGCGTGGCGGTCGTGTCAAAGATCTTCCTGGTGTTCGCTATCATATAGTGCGTGGAACACTTGATGCATCTGGTGTTGATAAGCGGCGGCAGAGTCGTTCCAAATATGGCTCAAAAAGACCAAAGAAGTAATGAAGTCATAGTAATGTAATGGAGTTGAGAGTATGGCTAGACGTCGTGAAGCAGTAAAGCGAGAGAATCTTCCTGATCCGCGGTACAATGATGTAACAGTTGCACGTTTTATAAACAGAATTATGCAGCGGGGCAAGAAAAGTATTGCCGAGTCTATAGTGTACGGCAGCTTTGATGTCATAAAGGAAAAGATAGGCAAAGATCCTCTTGAAACCTTCAAGGCGGCTCTAAACAATGTCCGACCTGCCGTGGAAACAAAATCGCGCAGAATAGGCGGCGCTAATTATCAGGTGCCGATTGAGGTCAGACCTGAAAGGCAGATGGCTCTTGCCATGCGCTGGATTATAGGATACTCCCGCGATAGATCTGAAAAGACCATGGGTGAGAAGTTAGCCGGTGAGTTGATGGATGCGATCAATAATCGGGGTAATTCGGTCAAGAAAAAGGAAGATACCCATAAAATGGCCGCTGCCAATAAAGCATTTGCACATTACCGGTGGTAGTCGGGTAAATTTAGGAGGATAGCGATGGCAAAGAAGAAATTTGAGAGAACCAAGCCGCATGTGAATATAGGGACGATCGGGCACGTTGATCACGGCAAGACGACGCTGACCTCAGCGATCACGAGATATCTGGCCATGAAGGGCCAGGCCGCGAAGATGGATTTTGACCAGATCGACAAGGCGCCCGAGGAGAAAGAGCGCGGCGTTACGATATCCATCGCCCATATCGAATACGAGACGGCCAAGCGCCATTATGCGCATATCGACTGTCCGGGCCATGCTGACTATATCAAGAACATGATAACCGGAGCAGCGCAGATGGACGGCGCGGTTCTGGTAGTGAGCGCCGCAGACGGCCCGATGCCCCAGACCCGCGAGCACATACTGCTTGCCCGTCAGGTGCGCGTGCCCAGCATGGTGGTATTTCTGAACAAAGTAGACATGGTGGATGATCCCGAGCTGCTTGAGCTGGTTGATCTTGAGATACGGGAGCTTTTGAGCAAGTATGAGTTTCCGGGCGATGATACGCCGATCATCAAGGGCAGCGCTTTGAAGGCGATGCAGGCCGCAGAGGATGTAAAGCTTGAGGAGTATAAGTGTATCCAGGAGCTTCTGGATGCCTGCGATAATTTCATTCCCGATCCGGTGCGCGACATTGACAAGCCGTTTCTGATGCCGGTAGAGGACGTGTTCACGATTTCCGGCCGCGGCACGGTTGTGACGGGCAGGATTGAGCGCGGTATGGTGAAGGTGAACGAGGAAGTGGAGATCGTGGGCTTCCGCGACACGGCCAAGACGGTGTGCACGGGCGTTGAGATGTTCCGCAAGATTCTTGATCAGGGACAGGCCGGAGATAATGTCGGACTGCTGCTTCGCGGCACCAAGCGCGATGATGTTGAGCGCGGGCAGGTTGTGTCCAAGCCCGGTTCCATTACGCCGCATACGAAGTTCAAGGCTCAGGTGTATGTTCTT
>CAYNVA010000105.1:0-4496 GCA_964400575.1 uncultured Thermodesulfobacteriota bacterium
ATGTAGGCTGCTATCAGGCGTATGGCGCGCAGTTTGGGGTAGTCGTCCTCATCGATTTTGATGCCGTACTCATCCTGCAGCACCAGCACGATGGTGGCAAGGTCCATGCTGTCGATGCCGATTTCATCCACAAGATCAAGATCAGGATCAAACGTTTCCGCCGTGATATCCTGCAGCTTCAGCTCGGTGATTATAATTTGCGCGACACGCAGTTGAAGATCCTTTTCATTAATACCAGCAGACATTCAACCTCCTTTATTAGCAAACAGTGGTCTCATGTAACATTATTCGGCAAGCCGCTCGACAGTAAGCGTGCCGGTGCAGGCCGCCTCGTCGCCCAGCAGAATCGTGAAATTGTAGCAGATACCGCTTTCTTTCTGTTCGCGCTTTAGCGCCAGTGTAAAGGGTTCCTCAGGCCTGACAGGTTTTTTAAACCGTACCCGCTTCACAGCCTTCAGCCGTATGCGCTTTCCCTCGTGCGCTTCTTTCTGCCGCGCAGCATCAAAGGCCATGGCGATCATGGCAATGCCGGGCAGTATCGGTTGACCGGGGAAATGCCCGTCAAACCAGGGGGAGCCCAACGGCGCAGTTGCGAGAGCCTCCAGCCGGTCAGGCTCATCGTTGGAACCACATTCAAGCGTATGCCATTTGGAAAGCATATATCTTAACAAAATCTGACCTGATAGGGCAGATCATTCAGTGACTGTGTTCTTAATTATTAATAAAATGTATATGAATCGACCGTGCTTTGCCTGTGTCATCCTTCAAAGGATCACCGGTGCTGTTGCAAAACAATCATCAGGTGTGCGCAAGTATATGAAAAAACATGCGCACAGTCAATTGAATTGCTGCAGACGCTCGATTTACGAAGCTTTTTCAGCCAGCCGGCTGCAGACGGGCCTGCCGATCAGTTGTTCAAGGGGCACGGGCGCAAGATTTTTTTCTGCAAGCCCTGCAAGAAGCGC
Organism: uncultured Thermodesulfobacteriota bacterium; assembly: GCA_964400575.1. Classification (GTDB taxonomy): domain Bacteria; phylum Desulfobacterota; class WTBG01; order CAIYCZ01; family CAIRTM01; genus CAIWCT01. The sequence goes on from CAYNVA010000105.1 coordinate 966, forward strand.
TTCGATCTCCTGCAGCCACATATCGACGGAGGCATCTCCATGTGGCATACAGTCATGCAGCAGGATAATATCATCAGGCCGGACTTTTTTCAGTATCCGTTCAGCCAAGCCCTCGAAGCGGCGATTGCCGGCGTCAAAGCCGCGGCAGCTGAAGGTGACACAATGCAAGCCCTGTTGTTTTAAAATGCCTCCCAGCTTCGGATTGGTGATTCCTGCGGGCGGCCGGAAAACAAGCGGCCGTATCCCAAAGGCGCTTATGGCCTCCTGGGCCATGCGGATTTCCGACGCAATGGTCTGCCGGGACCGCAGCATTAACAGCACGTCATGGCAATAGGAATGATTGCCCACATCATGGCCTCTGGCGATAATCTCCCGCATAAGATCCGGATGGCCCTGCGCTTTTTTCCCGATGACGAAAAAGGTCGCTTTTGCCTTGTTTTTCTCCAGCAGTTCCAGAATCCGGGGGGTTGCGGCAGGATCAGGACCGTCATCAAATGTCAGGGCAACCATAGTGCCGCCCGTACATCCGCGGCTGATGACCGGCAAAAAGAATCCAGCCTGCGGGAAAAACGGCGCGGCCAGATAGCACGCAACAAAGATACCCAGCGGCAGCACCCAGAGCCACTCATTGACCATTGCCAGAACTATTGCCGCACCGGCGCACAGCAGGGCGATTTTCACGACCGGCAGCAGTGAAGATGAAGAAGGGGCTGATTTTTGCATATCCATTAACCCAGGATCTCCACAGCGGTTATGCACTGGCCCAGCCCCAGCAGCAAAATTCCCCGGCCGTGCAGGGATCCCGACGCTGCACGGCACAGCCCTGCGGGCAACTCTCCCGCCCTGACACAGTCAACTGCTATGACGGCTGCCACAGCCGATGCGGAGGCGAACTCGCCGGTAATTTCCCGGTAATCGATAACCGGGCAGTCGCAGCCCGCGGCGTTTATAAAAAGCGCAAGCTGCTCCCTGCCCTTGTCGCGCGAGGCAGCCGGAATGCCTGCAAAGATAGCCCCGTACTTTTTGCTGATATTTTCTGACCCGCCCAGCACCAGTATGAGGTTTTGCATCGTCCGGTCACTGCAGGGATCATTGGAAAGAAAAAGCGGCGCGATGCGAACTCCCCTTGCCGCATCAATTGGCTGAAGCAGCAGGCCGCAACCGCCGTCGGAGGCAATCGAGGCGCAGGCCGCGGAGGCGTCAAATAGCGGGGTCAATTTTTCATGGTATTCATCGGCGCCGATGACCATGGTCGTACCCAGGGCCTCATGGGCGATTAATCCTGCGCTGAAAAGCGCCTGTTCAAATGAATAATCGCCATCGGTCAGGGTAATGTTCGCGCTCTTTGCCTGAAAGTGGATTGCCACCTGCCCTGCGGGGGCATTATGCACGGAACCGATAAAATCAATGGGGCTGGTGAAACGCTCTTCCGTTGAAAAAAGCCGCGAAAGAAAATCATGTGTTTCAGACAACCCTCCCCAGCCGGTGCCAAAAAAAACTGAAGCTGGCGGTTCTGCACAGCCTGAGCTGCCGTGGGCGGCAATAGCCAGAGATAAAGCCATGCGCGGCAGCCGCTTGAGCCGCCGCACGGCACTTTCATTGAGACCCGCCATAATAGCCTTCGCCGGGGCCATGCCGCTGATGCCTGCCCCCTCACGCAGACCTGCAAGCGTCTGCGCAAAATTGCCTGCGCCGGTGAGGCAGGAGCTGCCCAGAACGGCAAAGGCGGTGCTGCGGCTTTTGGTTTGCACGGATACGCCGGTTGCGGCGGGTTTGCTGAGCACGATTGATGCATTGTTGCCGCCAAAGCCGAAAGCATTGGAAAGCACTGTCGATACAGGCCTGCGAAGCGGCGAGCTGACCGGGATCAGCTGCAGCGCAGGATCAGGCAGGCAGCATCCGGTGTTTGCCGGCAGTATGCCATGGACAATACTTAAAACGGAAATGGCCGCATTGATCGCGCCTGCTGCGCCCAGTGTATGCCCCACCGCGCCCTTGATGGATGATGCGGGCGGAAGCGGCATAGTACGGAAAAGGGCCTGCAGCGCCCGGGCCTCAGCCGCATCATTGTCAAGTGTTCCCGTGCCGTGCAGATTTATATAATCAATATCTGAGGCTGCGCAGCCTGCACCGGCAAGAGCCTCGCGCATGGCTTGCACTGCCCCTGCACCGTCAGGATGGGGCGCGGCCGGGTGATAGGCATCACAGGTCAGCCCGACAGCCAGCACCTCCGCCAGTGCCCCTGCAGGGGGATCAGTCGCAGCCTCTAAAAGAAGCATGGCAGCCCCCTCCCCGACCGACATGCCGCGTCGATCCTTGTCAAAGGGGCGGGCGCCTGCCGGATCGACAAGCTGCAGAGAGTTGAATCCGTAGTAGGTTAAGCGGCACAGGCCGTCCACGCCTCCGGCAAGCACGCGCCGGGCTTTGCCGCTTTTCAAAAGCTCCAAAGCTATTTTTAAGGCCACCATGCCGGATGAGCAGGCAGTCGATACGGTCAGCACCGGGCCGTGGCACCCAAGAGCGCCAGCCAGGTAGTGGGCCACGGTGCCAATGCCATGATAGCGAAACTTCTCTGGATCAGGAGCATTTTTTTTTAAAAAAAGTTCGCTTGCAGGCATGCCGCCGGTGGTGACCCCTATGACCATGGCATCCGGATGGCCATGGGAAACGGCCATCGCCTCACGCGCTGCAATAAGCGCAAGGCCGTGGGTTCGCGGAACAGTGCCGGGGATGAAGGATGTGACTTCACCTGATGGCAGAGGGGGCTCGACTGATGAGGGAAAAAGAGCAAGCGGCGCAAGTCCGCATGCCGCTGTTTCAAGAGCTGCAACGGTTTGAGAAGCGTTTTCGCCGATGGGGCTTATGATCCCCAGCGAGGTAACAAAAACCCGCATGCTGCTCAAGGGCTCGTCTCCGGCCGGTTCTGGTGTATATATTCCGCCAGGGCTTTCAGTGAGGCAAAGACCCTGATGCCAAGCTCCTTGTTGTCGATCCGAAGCCCATAATCCTTTTCGATCATCATCACCAGCTCAAGCACATCTATGGAGTCAAGCCCCAGCTCGCCGCCCACAAGCCGGGCTTCGGCATCGATACTGTCGGGGGCGACGCTTATGAGATTGAGCGTAGCGACTATTTTGACTTTGAGTTCGCCTATGAGTTCTTCCATTGCGCCTTCCATCATCGCATCACTCGACTTTCACAACATCCGCCGGCCGCTGCGGTCCTCCGGCAGATAGCTTTTCACATGCTTTTTTAATCGACCATTTCATGACTATCATGGCATAATCCTTTCCTACAATATACATCCCCACCAGAAAAACCACATGTGCAGTTCCATATATAAGCGGCCCGCCGATGATAAGGACCAGGGGCTGCTTGAGATACAGGGATAGAAAGCCGAAGAAGGCAACCGCCGGCCAGCCGATGACATAGCTGAACAGCACCAGTGCAATACCGAACTGCTCACGGGCCGTGGGCTTCCGCTTCAGACAGCGCAGGTCAAGCTCCTCCTGCAGAATGCGCTGAAAAAAC
>CAYNVA010000106.1:0-7779 GCA_964400575.1 uncultured Thermodesulfobacteriota bacterium
AGAAAGCTTTTTCTGATCGATGTCGGTGCGGATGCGCATGAGTGAAAATTCGATAAAGCCCGCCATGGGCGGCGGCAGCACGTACAGCGGCTCGCCCTCGTTTTCAAAGTCAACAAGCAAACCCCGGTCTGCCAGATCATCCAGCCGCAGGCGGGCATCTTTTTCAGACATTTTCCAGATCCCGGTAATTTTTTTTACCGTAAACGGCCTGATCGGGGTGAGCGACACCAGATATGCATCTTTTTCCGAAAACAGCATTTTCAGGATTTTAAACAGCAGCTCCGATGGAGGGGCTCCCTGCGGAAAGCGATTGAGCCTTTCTACCAGCTGCTGATAGGCGGATGTATGAGCGATGTGGGACATGGCTTCTGTTTACATCAAAACAGGTCAAAATAAAAAATATATTTTGCTATATAATAAAAGCCAATAAATATGAGGATGACACCGGTGGCTATGCGTACAAAGCGCTCAGCCGCCGTTACTTTTTTAAACAGGCTTGCAACCCGCTGCACACCAAAAACAAGTGCCGCGGCAAAAGCAATGACCGGCAGGCCCGTGCCAAGGCCGTAGACGAAGGGGAACAGCAGCGGGGACTTGGTGCTGACGGCAAGAGGTATGAGGCTGCCGAAAAAAAGCGCCGCAGAGACCGGGCAGAAGGCAAGAGCAAATATGAGCCCCAGCAGCAGCGCGCCCCATGCCCCGCGGCTTTTCAGGCTTTGCACCCGCGCCTGCGCAATAACAAAACCCGAGAAAGGCAGAGCTATCAGGTCAAGCAGCACTATACCGGTGAGCACCAGCAGCGGGCCGATAACTTTGGGCATATACATCTGCAGGTAGTACGACACCAGTGGCACATTGACCAGCGATGCGCTGATGCATGCTCCAAGCGCTGTATAGCAGAGTATTCTGCCGAAAACATAACTTGCACCAGCCCACACGACTGCGGACTTCTTTTTGATATCCCTGCTGATAAAGGACACGGCAGCAATATTGGAGGCAAGCGCGCACGGGCTCACCGAGGTGAGAATCCCCAGCCACAGGGCCGACAGAACGGGAAGTATTTGATCGTCCATTTCGCCCGCCTACAGGTATGCCGCAACTTCTTTTTTAACATACTCGAAAAAAGCCGTCTGATCGCCTACATTCTGCCATATTGCCGGCAAATTTTTCCACGCCGTCTGTTTGCCATTCTCGTATTTCACCAACACCAGCGAGCGGGTCACCAGCTGATAATCCTGCACGAAATGCTGGTTCTCAGGCTCGTCTATATTAATCGGCTGAAACACCAGCGCGCCGCTTTTGAGCTGCTGCGCGAAATTCAGTTCTATCGATTCACGGGAATACTGCTCCATTTTTCGGCAGGTCGGGCAGCGGAAATTGCCGTGGAAATAGTAGGCGGCGATAAATGACTTTGATTGTGCCGCCGGGGCCTTTTTTGCCGTGGCATTGTCGGCAGCATTGACAAGAGTACAGGCACATACAACCGACATAATCAAAAGAGCCAGTGATTGTATCGTTTTCATTTTACTCCTTTCAGATATTTTTGTTCCACTGTAGGGGAGGGGTTTATCCCCTCCCGTTGGCGGGCATAAAGCCCGCCACTACGTTAAAAAATACAAGTATCATATTCAACAACAGGAATCTTTAATTTTCCCCATGCACGATTCCGGACAAGCCGGAATGACAGAAATGGGGGGATGCTTTGTTTTGCCTAGCTTTGTTTGTGTGCTTTATCAGCCGTAGGGGAGGGGTTTATCCCCTCCCGTTGGCGGGCATAAAACCCGCCACTACGTTAAAAAATACAAGCACCATATTCAACAACAGGCTCCATCATGACCGGGATTGCATGTTGTTGGAGTATTGAAATGTATATCGGGCCGACCGCCCAATCATTTTTCAGCATCACGAGCTGCCGGACGCGACATCTGGTCCGAGGCGCTTCTTGATTTCATCCTTAACCTTTTCAACCGCCTCCTTGTCCACAACCCCATCATGCGGCTGTTTCTTGAACCCCAGCTCGGTTACCACCACATAGTCGGTCATGGGAACTTCGGCATGCTCCAGAGCTTTTTTCGTGCAGGCAACGGGGCAGCCGTCGATGCCCACAACGCGGTCAGCTCCTCTGCCCGATGCGATCATGCCGGAATTATGACTGCCGATGCCGGCAAGGCAGAGCATTTTTGCAACGCCCTCCTGCTGCAGATCAACCGCTGCCTGATTGGCCACCTGACCCACATTTGCAGCCCCTGAGCAGGTAAATAGGACTGTAGTCTTTCCTGAACAACATTCGTTTGCCATGATGCTTCTCCCTGTATGTAACATTTACTAAACAACCAATCAAACCAATCCGCCGCCGCGGACTAATAGAACTGATTTAACCAACCCAACCACCCAACGAATTGAACCAATTGAACTAATTAAACCAATTGAACCAATCCAACCAATCAAACAGTTACTTTAAAATCATCTTTTTTATTTCATCAACACTTAATGCTTTGCCTGCCGATTTCACCTCGCCGTCAATTGCAATGGCAGGTGTAATCATAACACCGGCATTCATGATCTGGTTGATATCCTCCACTTTTGCAACATCGGCCTGAATGCCTGCCGCCCTGACCGCCTCAACGGCATTCTCAAAAAGCTTTTTGCACTTCGGACAGCCCGTGCCTAAAATTTCAATTTTCATTCCCTGTCCACCTCCTCAATATGATGGTTCATTTTTTACAACTTATTGACGGAAAGTTATCTCAACCCTCGCCTTATTTATTTTTTCCGCAAAAGAACTCGCAGGATCACTGCACCCGTCAAGGTGTGATTTCAAGCATGATATAGCCCCTTGATATTATTACCTGGAACAAGTCCCCCTTCTTTCAGATGTATTCTCATTGTTCCGTAATCTGCTGCCTGTGGGCTATGTGTCACCATAATGATCGTAACGCCTTTTTCCACATTGATGGACTTGAGAAGCTCCAGGATTTCACGGGCAAGCGCGGGATCAAGATTTCCCGTGGGTTCATCAGCAAGAATCATTGATGGGTTGTTTGCCATCGCCCGGGCAATGGCCACTCGCTGCTGCTGCCCGGATGATAATTCCCGCGGCAAGTGATTGATGCGGCCGGTAAGCCCTACGCTGTCCAAAAGGTTAGTGGCTTGCTGTTTTTGTTCCTCCGCATTCATAGTTTGAAGGGCCAAGGGAACCATAACATTTTGCAGCGCAGAGAGATAGGGGATAAGCCCGAAGTTCTGCATCACAAAGCCCACATGCCTGCGCCGGAAACCGGCAAGGCCGTCATGCTGCAATGCATAGAGTGATTCATTGTTAAAAACAACCTGCCCTTCCGTTGGATGCACAAGCCCTCCCAGCATAAGCAGCAGGGTAGATTTCCCCGCGCCGGAGGGCCCGGTTATGGTCACAAACATGCCTTTTTCTATGGTAAAGGTAACGTCCTTTAAAGCATCCACCGGCCCATCGGTGTGATGGTTATAGCGCTTTGAAAGATTTTCAACCCGCAACAGCATATTACAACTCCTGCATTATGGTAAATGGCTCAAGCTTTGCCGCCATGTATGCAGGGATAAACGAGCCTGCAATTGCAATCGCAACCGACAGCACAACCGACCAGACTATAAGAACCGGTACGGGCTGCACCACAATGCCCGCCAGCTGCGGCCCCAGTATCATGCCGCTTGCCGTGCCGATCACATAACCAAGCACGCCGCCGAAGAACCCGAGAACTGAGGCTTTTAAAAGTAGCATGGCATAGATGCTTTTTTTTGAAGCGCCGATCATCAGCAAAATCCCCAGCTCCCTGCGCCGTTCATTGACATTGGCCCACATGAAGTTGCCGATTGAAATGCCTCCGACAACAAGAATGATAATGAGAAATATAAAGGATATTTTATTCATTAAACGATTGGTTTCAATCTGAGTTGAAACAATCTGTCCGATGGTGGTAATGCGGGTGTCGGGAAGAATATTACGCAGCTTGCCCAGCAAGCCGTCGGAAATGGCATTGCAGCAGCCCATTATCTCAATAGCGCTTATTTGACTGCCCGTTCCCAGCAGCGTCTGAACGGTGTGTAGATGCGCAAAAATACGGTCGTCATCAACCGTGCCGGTTTCAGGAAGCACGCGGACAACACGGAAGTCTTTCTTCTCAATAGTTACCATGCCGCCCTCTGCAAGCCCTAAACGCTGAGCAGCCGCAGTGCCAATATAGCAGTCGTTTTGGCCGAGTGAATCAATGACCTTTCGCTGAAGCCGATCATCCTGTAACCCCTGCGACTGATTGGCCGGATTTGAGGGGGCGCAGCTGGCCTGCACGTCTGCGCCGACAAGACCGGCTGTCTGCCAGATCGGTTTTGATGCAATCTCCCCTGCGGGAAGTATGCCGGTCAGCACGACCCCATGGTTGCCGATCTTGACGCGCCGCGTCAGTTTTGGTGACAGGTTATCAACCCCCGGTATCGTTGATGCAGTAATCCGCCCCACATAATTTTCAGGAAATGTGGGAGCATCTATATCTGCGCTGTAGTAGTCATCAACACCGGCGCCCTGGGGAAGCACCAGAATATTGGCCCCGAGATTATCAAGCTTGACCGCAACGGCCTTTTCAGAAAACACCGCAACGGACCGAATGCCCACAATAACTGCAATGCCAAGGGTAATGGCTAGTAGACCGGACACTAACTGCGATTTCCTGTGCAGCAGTTCCTGCCATACAAGGCTGTATATATTCATATTTTTCCTTTAGCGACGAGGGCCGCAGCCTTTGCTGGCAGGGCCACAGCCTTTGCGGCCAGGTCCGCAGCCGCCTCCTTTGGCAATAGCAGCTTTTGTAAGCTCTGCAACTTCAACCGGGCCTGCAAAATTCCCCGTAAGCTGGCCCTGCGCATTAAGAACAAAGACGGCGGTGGCCGGGTAGGCCATGTCAACCTGCAACTGTTGCAGAAAAGTGGTTTCCTTTTTGTCGTCCATATCAATTGCTACAGAAACCGCCTTATCATTCAGCTTTTTGGAAGCATTTTTGCAGGTTTCCAGCATTTTCAAACGATCCCCCATGGTTGCGCGGCTTGCAATAACAAAAACAGCTTTGCCTGCCCCCAGAGCCTTGACAACTTCTGCCTTACCGGGAGAGGGGATCATTTGAACCAGCCTGTCGGGGTTCGCCTTTTCCGCTGTCAGACCACCGGCAAGCACGCCGTTGGAGGCTATCAAAACAATCAATGGCAACGGAGCTTCAGCCAATCTGTTAGTTGCAATAAACAGGCTGTTTGATAAATCGGCTCTGTTCATTTCAAGTACAGTTGTTTCGGGAGCCAATTTCTGGGCTTCCCTAGCAATATCCAAAGCCTGCACGGTCTCCTTTATTCCCGGTTCCGTGACGACTAGAAAAACCGTCTTACCGGCTTTATTTGCCTGTTCGATATCGGTCTGCACAGAAGCCTGCGCGGAGTTGCAGTTAAAAAGCATGAGCGTTCCAAAAACCGTGTAGAAAAAAAACTTTTTCATTGTGCCTCCATATTTCGTTGAGTTGCTTTAGTAAGCCTGTAAAAGATGTTTCAGCTTATTATAGTTTTGAATCCTAAAAGAAAGTGCCGAAAATCATGCCGGTAAACGTCGCCATGACAACTACCAGAGAGCAGTACACAACGGTTTTTTTTAAGCCCATGATGCTGTTTAACACTATCATGCTGGGAAGCGATAATGCCGGGCCTGCTAGAAGCAGGGCCAGCGCCGGGCCTTTGCCCATGCCGCTGCCAAGCAGTCCCTGCACGATCGGCACCTCAGTCAGCGTTGCGAAATACATGAAAGCGCCGACAACAGAGGCAAAAAAGTTTGCCCATAGGGAGTTGCCGCCCACAAGGTTTGTTACCCATGCGTTGGGAATCAGCCCTTCATTGCCCGGACGGCCCAGCAGAAGCCCTGACACAAGAACGCCGCCCAGCAGCAGGGGTGTGATCTGCTTTGCAAAGCCCCAGCTTGCACTAAACCATTCGCCCAACTCTCCCTGATCACGGCTCGTGATTATGGAAAGCCCGATAACCGCGACGCCGAAGGAAATGAGCGGCTCATGGGGAAAAAGAAAAGCAAGAGCTACTGTCGGCACAGCAGTCCAGAGCAGCTTGATCCATGAGAGCCCAAACCAGAGCGCAAGAATAACGCCAAAGGCAACAGCTGAAATGCCTGTCAGGTACCATTTGATTGAATAGATTGCGTAGAAAAATCCTTCATTAAAATCAGGTTTGCCCCAGTTTGCAAAAACAAGAACTGCAACCATGGACGCAAAATAAAGCGATGTTTGCCACAATGGGTGTTTTACCTCAGGCTCGGGCATTGCCATTTGAACAGTAGCCTTGGCAATTTCCTCCTTGCGGAATATGAAATGCATGAGAAGCCCTATAATGACGCTAAAAGCAACGGCTCCTGCTGCCCGGGCAACGCCGATATCAATGCCAAGAATACGGGCCGAAAGAATGATCGCCAGCACATTGATTGCCGGGCCTGAATAGAGAAATGCGCTTGCAGGCCCCAGGCCTGCGCCCATCTTGTAAATCCCGGCGAACAGCGGCAGCACTGTGCAGGAGCATACGGCAAGCACGGAGCCCGAAACTGACGCCACGCCGTAGGCAAGCACCCTGTTGGCCCGTGCTCCGAGGTATTTCATGACGGATGACTGGCTGACAAACACAGAAATAGCGCCCGCTATAAAAAATGCGGGGATAAGGCATAACAGCACATGCTCACGGGCATACCATTTGACAAGCTGAAACGATTCCGTTACCGCGTTATCAAAGCGAGGTATTCCGACCGGCAGATAAAAGCAGGCAAGAAATGCCGTGACTATGACGGCAAGGGGTTTCCATTCGGTTTTCCAATCCACGGTTATGCCTCAAAAGAGAGTAGAAAATCTTTTATTTCATCCCGGATTTTTCTGAACGATGCAAGAACGTCCTGATCGCTTCCTGTGGCCGCGGCAGGGTCGTCAAATCCCTGATGCATCTTTACGCCTTTTTCAAAAAAGACCGGGCAGTTCTGTGCAGCGCTGCCGCAAAGGGTAATAATATAATCAAAGTTTTTTGTCGGCAACTCATCGATATGCTTTGATCGGTGCCCGGACGCATCAATGCCGATTTCCCGCAGTACCTCAATTGTTTTCGGGTGCACGCCCTTGGGCTCGGTGCCTGCAGAAAAAACCTCGCACTCATCGCCGCGGAAATGCCGCATGAGAGCTTCCGCCAGCTGGCTGCGTGCCGAGTTGCCGGTGCAGAGAAACAGAATCTTTTTTTTCATGGCTCAAAAACTTTCTATGCAATTCACCTGGAAGGGCATGACACTTAAAATTATCTCCTGCAGGCACCCTTCCCTTAATCCCCTCCCATCAAGGGAGGGGAAACTAGCAAAGCCCCCTCTCCCCTTGTGGGAGAGGGTTGGGGTGAGGGGTGTCAAAATAAAAAGTCATGACCTATTAGACGGCTTTTCTCCGTATACGGTGATGGATAAAATAGTTACACCTGATTGTTTGTAGTCATTTATTTCAGGCGGTGAGAGAAATTTTGATAAAACACTATCCGGCAGAGCAAACACTTTTTCTTTTTTTATGGCAATGCCGGCAAAGCCTGCTTCGGCAACAATACCCATATATGCGTTTTTATTGAGCGCCCCGGCCACACAGCCTGCATACATCTCTGCGGCAGATTGTATTGTGGGCGGCAGCTTTCCGTTAACGACGATATCTGAAACACCGAAGCGCCCGCCGGGCTTCAAAATACGATAAA
>CAYNVA010000107.1:0-4735 GCA_964400575.1 uncultured Thermodesulfobacteriota bacterium
CTGGCCACAATCATGAAGCTGCAGAATCTGACCTTGACCGCTCGATTGATGAAATGTGGGCTGCAAAATGCGAACACGGTATCATCCACTATACCTGTGATGAATGCCGCTATGAACTGGGTGTTGTGAAGCTTGCGCCGACTGTTTTCGGCACAGAGTCTGTGCCCGGGTTGATTGCCGCGACAACTGTTGGCAAACAGCAGATGCCGCGCTCCTTTCCCCTCACCGGCGAGGTTAAAGCTCACGAGAACATGACCGTTAATATTTCAAGCGCTGTCAGCGGCACGGTCAGTAAAGCAGCGGTAGCGAGCGGTCAACAGGTTGCCAAAGGAGAGGAGTTGCTGCTGATTGACAGCCCTGACGCAGCAGAAGCAAAGGGCAGCTATCTGCAGCAGCTTGCAATGCTTAACCTTGCAAAAAAAGCAGCCCAGCGTGAGGAGCGTCTGTTTTCAAAAATGGTATCCTCCCAGGTTGATGTTGAAACGGCAAAGGCGCAGCTTTCACAAACTGTGATTGAGCGGGCAAATGCCAGAACAAAACTGCTGAATCTCGGCCTTTCCGATGAAGATATCTCAGCCCTTGAGCAAGCCCCCCTGGATACAATTACGGGTCTGCTCACAATCCGTGCGCCGCATAGCGGTATCGTGCTTGAAAGAGCTGTCAGCAATGGTGAACGCATAGAGCCGGGGAATAACCTGCTGCTGCTGTCGGATCTTTCACAGATAGGTGTCTGGGCTGACCTGAAAGAAGATGATTTGACACGGCTCAATGGCAACAAACAAAATCTTTCCGTTGAGGTTGAATCAATAGCCAGCCCCGGCAAAGTGTATAAAGGTAAAATTGACAGTATCTCCGGCATCATGAATGAGCAGACCCGCACGGCACAGGCGCGCATCACACTGAATAACCCCGATGGCCTGCTCAAGCCCGGCATGTTTGTCACTCTGCGGCTCATGCTTCCCGGCGGCGGCGATGCTCTGGCAGTGCCAAAAGTGGCGGTCCTTGCCGATGCCGGGCGCACTTTTGTTTTTGTTCACAAGGAGGGCGACTACTGGATTCGCCGCCCCGTGACCCTGGGTGCAACATTTAATGACTCTGTTGAAATTAAAGACGGACTGTCCGTCGGGCAGAAAATTATTGCCGATGGCTCGTTTCTGCTGAAGTCCGATGTTCTGCGCTCGAAAATGGGCGCGGGCTGTGCTGACTAAAGGAGGCCATCATGCATAAAACCATAGAACTGCTTCTGCGCTCCCGCTTCCTTGTGCTGGCGCTCACCATAGTGACTATTCTGGGCGGTATCATCGCCTGGCTGCGGCTTCCAATAGATGCATTTCCCGATGTGAGCAATGTTCAGGTCATGGTGCTGACCGAAGCACCGGGCCTTTCCGCCGTTGACATAGAGCAGCAAGTCACCTATCCCATCGAGATGCAGATGGGCGGAGTGCCAAAGGTGCAGCAGGTACGCTCCCTGTCAAAATCAGGGCTTTCTCAGGTGGTGATCGTTTTTGAAGACAATGTGAATATTTATTTTGCCCGGCAGCAGATATTTGAACGGCTTCAGGCGGCAAAGGAGAGCCTGCCGCCGTCGGTCGAACCCGAGCTCGGGCCCATCAGCACGGGCCTTGGGGAAATTTTTCAGTACACGCTGGAAAGCGAAACACTTTCCCCCATGGAGCTTCGCACACTTCAGGACTTTTTGATCGCCCCGCAGCTGAAATCCATCCCGGGGGTCAATGAGGTCAACAGCTTCGGCGGATTTGTGAAGCAGTATCAGGTTCTGGTGCGGCCTGACGGGCTCTTAAAATACGGCCTGACGCTTCGTGATGTTGTGGAAGCCGTAGAAAAAAACAATGCCAATGCAGCAGGCGGCTTCATCGTGCGCGGGTGGGAACAGACCTATATCCGGGGGCTGGGGCTTTTAACCGGTATTAACGACATTAACCAAATTGTCTTGAAGGTTAATGATGGTTCGCCGGTTTATGTAAAGGATATTGCCGATGTTGTTGTCGGGCCGCAGCCGCGGCAGGGAGCTGTTACCCGTGACGGAAAAGGTGAGGCTGTGGCAGGCATGGTCATCATGCTGCGGGATGAAAACTCAAAAGATGTCGTGTCTCATGTAAAAGACATGCTTCCCAAAATACAGAACAGCCTGCCGAAAGAAGCGCGCATCAATGTGTTTTATGACCGTACGTCGCTGATACAGGCATGCATCAATACCGTGCTCTCTGCTTTGCTTGAAGGTGGTATTTTCGTTATTCTGGTACTGTTTCTCTTTGTCGCGGAATTCAGAACCGCACTGACCGTTCTTGTCTCGCTGCCGATCACCTTTCTTGCCACCTTTCTTGTCATGGGCTGGACCGGCCTCACGTCAAACCTCATGAGCCTGGGGGGGCTTGCCTTCTCCGTGGGTATGATCGTTGATGCCTCGATCGTTATCGTTGAAAATATCCGGCGTCATTTCGCCGAGCACCGCGACCCGGCGCTTCGCCGCCAGATAACCGTGCAGGCTGTCTGGGAAGTTGCGCGGCCCGTTGCCTTTTCCGTCATGATCATCATTATTGTTCTTGTGCCGCTCTTCACCCTGCAGGGAATCGAGGGGAAAATGTTCATGCCCCTGGCCTTGACCATGATCTATGCCCTGTTGGTATCGCTCGTTGTCGCCCTGACGATTGTTCCGGTTTTATCCGAAATGTTTCTCAAGCAGCTTGAAGAAAAAGAGTTCGGCTTTGTGCGGCGGTTTCATCACGGGTATCTTAACCTGCTGGCGGCTGCACGCAGAAAAATAAAAGTAACGGTCGCTATATCCCTGGGTTCACTTATTGCGGCGGGGCTGCTCGCCCTGACGATCGGTACTGAATTTATGCCGACCCTCGACGAGGGAGCCATCGCCATCAATGTTGTGCGCCTGCCCAATGCTTCACTTGACGGCTCCCGTGATGTTGCCACCTTTATGGAAAAAAGAATTCTGGCATCATGCCCCGAGGTAAGCGCCGTGGTCAGTAAAACTGGAAGGGCTGAAATTTCCGAAGATCCCATGGGCCCGGAGCAGACAGATGTTTTTATAACGCTTAAGCCGTATAAAGAGTGGAGAACCGGCCGCAACAAGGCAAAGCTCATAGAAGCGCTACAGCAAGAGCTTTCAGCCATACCCGGCATACGGCTCTCGTTTTCTCAGCCAATCGCGCTTCGCGTCAATGAACTTATTTCCGGCGTCAAAAGCGATCTGGCGGTAAAAGTGTACGGCAGCGATCTTGAGAAGCTGAAAGACTATGCAGACAAAGTCGCCGGGAAACTTTCAACTATTAAAGGAGCGAATGACGTCAGGGTAGAACAGGTATCGGGCATGGAGCAGATTGAAATAGAGCTGAATCGTCAGGAGATGGCCCGGTTCGGTATAAATGTCGCTGATGTGAATGACGTGATCGAGACAGCCATTGCAGGAAAAGAGGCAACCAGGGTTGTTGACGGGCAAATGCGTATTGCCACGGTTATACGTTTTACGGCCTCTGCCCGCTCAGACATTCCCGTTATTGAACGCCTTATGTTGCGGGGGCCTGCAGGTGAGCAGGTGCCCCTTGGCCGGATCGCAAAAATAAGAACGGTAGAGGGGCCTGCTCAGATTACCCGCGAAAAAAGCATGCGCCGCGTTGCCGCTGAAGTAAATATCCGGGGCAGAGACCTCGGCAGCTTTGTCGCCGAAGCGCAGGAGTCGCTTTCGGGTATTGAAAAAGAATTACCGACCGGCTATTTTCTTGAATATGGCGGGCAGTTTGAAAACCAGCAGCGTGCCATGCGGCAATTATCAATTGTTGTACCCATAGCGCTTCTGATTATTATGCTGCTTCTTTATCTGGCGCTCGGTTCGCTCCGCGACTCACTTCTGGTTGTGTTGAACCTGCCGTTTGCCCTTGTCGGCGGCATTGTCGCTATTAAAATGTTCGGCATGCCGCTGTCGGTCTCGGCATCGGTGGCTTTTATTATCCTGCTTGGCATTGCCGTTCAAAACGGCGTCGTGCTGATAGCTTTCTTCCGCCAGCTCAGAGAAGAGGGAAAAAGCGTGGACGAGACCGTCCACATGGGGTGCAATCTGCGCTTCCGGCCGCTGCTCATGACGGCGCTGACCTCATTTATCGGACATTTGCCCATGCTCTATGCCACCGGCTCAGGCGCAGACATTCAAAAACCCCTTGCAGTCGTTGTTATGGGAGGGCTTATAACCTCAACACTGCTGACCCTGCTTGTGCTGCCGACAATCTATGGCTGGCTTGAACAAAGGGCGGAAAATAGAAACAATTAACAAAGTCGTTTAACAATGCTGTGCATGCCTGCAAAGGAGAAGAGCATGAAAGAAATTAAAGCCTTTATTAAACCCCATATGCTTTCAAATGTCGTTATGGCGCTGAGCAACCTTGAAGGGCTCTCAGGCCTCAGTGTAACAAAAGTTCAGGGCTTCGGCCGCAGCAGGGCAAAGGGCAGCCGGCACCGGATCGTTGAAGACCTTATCGATTATGTGCCCCATGTCAAGCTTGAAATAGTCTCCAGTGATGCCTCTGTTGAAGAGATTGTCGCACGTATTGAAAAAACTGCCCGCACCGGTTTGCCGGGCGACGGGAAAATTTTTGTGTCCACCATTGAAACCGCGGTCAGGATCAGCACTGGTGAGCGTGATGAGGCAGCCGTATAAAAATTCTTCGACATTGAAAGCAATTTTAATGCACAGT
The DNA here is from genome assembly GCA_964400575.1 of uncultured Thermodesulfobacteriota bacterium. Classification (GTDB taxonomy): domain Bacteria; phylum Desulfobacterota; class WTBG01; order CAIYCZ01; family CAIRTM01; genus CAIWCT01. The sequence goes on from CAYNVA010000107.1 coordinate 4,722, forward strand.
TCGTGTCACCGTGC
>CAYNVA010000108.1:0-11420 GCA_964400575.1 uncultured Thermodesulfobacteriota bacterium
TGGACACCAGCTGCGGCCTTGGCGCTTGCGCAGCCACGGGCATGAGTTCATGCGAAGCAGGCGTGGAGCTGCCGAACTGCACGGTGGGTGCGCCAGTTGATAATGATACCAATTGCGACGGCATCGACGGTGACTGCAACGGCGTCGTCGATGACGGGTATGTGCGTGTGTCGACCACCTGCGGCCTTGGCGCCTGCGCGGCAGCGGGTATAACCACCTGTGATAACGCGACAGAGATTGACAACTGCACGGCTGGTACACCGACCGCCGAAGTTTGCAACGGCATCAATGACGACTGCGACAACGAAACCGATGAAGGGTATGTGAGCCAGGTGACGACGTGCGGCGTTGGGGAATGCGCAGCCACTGGCGTGACCTCATGCGTATCGGGCGGCGTGGTTGATAGCTGCACACCCGGAAGCACAACCGCCGAAGTTTGCAACGGCAAGGATGACGACTGCGACGGTGCAATTGATAATGGGTTGACTTTTAAGACTTATTATCTGGATGCCGATAACGACACGTATGGCGACGCTGATAATTCGACGGTTGCCTGTGAAGCGCCTGCGGGCTATCGGACCGACAATTCCGACTGCGACGACAATGCTTCAGCAGTAAATCCGGGCGAAACTGAAGTGTGTGGTGATGGCATCGATAACAATTGCGACAATAAGACAGATGACAACTGCACTACAGACAACTGTACAGACAAAGATGGCGACGGCTTCAAGGTAGGCTCAGGTTGTACGCCGCTGGACTGTGACGACACTGATCCCAACCTGACCGATAACTGCACCACATGCGAAGTTAAGGTTATTCCCAAGCAGATCTTCAAACTGCTTGCAATCATCAACCCGATACATCCGTTTGTGATCAGTGCAGCCAAGGACAGCGGTGTTGCATTCGCACGGCCTATTGCTATCGACTGGGGCACGGATGCCATCAATGACATCATCAGGGTGAAAATCGGCAAGAGAATTATTGTCGGTTTTCTGCTGGTGCGTCCGTTCAAGCTTGAAGCAGGAGAGTTTGATGTGTGGGTGACGTTTGGCGCCGATGATACCATCTGCGCTGGAACGATCACGGTGAAGTAGGACTTGTTTCTGACCGGAAGCTGACTTGGATTGCAGTAACAGGCTGTACAGAAAAGGCCCGATGCTTAGGCCTCGGGTCTTTTCATTTTGTTCAGACAGGGGTTACGAGAGAATTTTTGACGGACACCGATTTTTTACGCAAAGAAAAAAAGACAGCTGTTTTTATATGATCCCCGAAAAGCCACTGCATATACTTCATCACAGTGGTTTTTATTTTTGGCGCAAAAAATTTTCAAGAAGGGTGCACGACCTTTGAGCAGATTACATAACATCAGCCTCATGGCCCTGCTTTTTATCGGCAGCACCCTGGGCATTTCCTTTAATGTCGGCACGGCATGATCAAAGGCCGGCCTTGCAAAAAATCGGCTATTGGTTCTCAAGAGGTACTAAAAGCATGATGAGACAAACTGTTCTTCAATCTACAGTTTTGCTGCTGCTGGCGCACCTGATGTGCGCTGCCGCGGCAACAGCGGCCTGGGTTGAGCAGCCCAACCCGGACAACGAATCGTATCAGCTCCGTGCCCTGTGGGTTTATGCAGAAAACCTTATCTATGCAGGAGGTGATTACGGGGCGCTGCTGCATAAAGATGAGACTGGCTGGTCCGTTGTCAGTGCGGGGATGACCAGACATATTTACGGAATCGACGGCACATCGGTGACAAATATATTCGCGGTCTGCGACCAGGGAGAAATCTGGCACGATAACGGAACCGGATGGTCAAAGCAGTCCAGTGGCACCACAACACGGCTCAGAAGTATCTGGTGCAGCCAGCAGGGCAGGATATTTGTTGCGGGAGAAAATGGCCTGCTGCGCTATTCTGACGACAATGGTACCACCTGGCTCTCCATGACCGCTCCGTCGGGAACGCCGACACTGCAATCAGTCTGGGGCATATCCAGCAGCGATGTGTACGCTGCCGGCGGGGCCAGCGGCTCCTCTACCAAACCACCTACCATTATTCATTATGATGGCACGAACTGGTCAACCGTGTACAGCTCCACCTACGGCCAGCCGCGGCTCCAGGGCATCTGGGGCAGTTCGGCCACGGATATTTATGTCGTCGGCGAAGCCGGACTGCTGCTGCATTCAGCCAACGGCACGGCATGGGACACAGTTACCCATGGCCTGACCGCACAGACAATGCGTGGCATCTGGGGGGCAGGGGACAGCGATATCTATGTAGCCGTGGACGGAAATGCTGTCACGAACTACTATGCTTCGATCCTGCATTATGATGGCAGTGTCTGGGACATTGAAAACATTGCCCTGCCTGAGGGAAAGAGTTCCCTGAAACTGCAGGACATCGGGGGGATTGTTTCAGGCGGCAGAAAACCTGTTTATGCCGTAGGCGGCGATATGGGAACGATTCTGCGGCGAATCACCGCCCCGGTTGCATCATTCACGTTGACCCCACCGGCAGGCACGACAGAAACCGTCTTCCAGTTTGATGCCTCCGCTTCAACTGATGAACAGGATCCGTCCGAGAATCTGCTGGCGCGATGGGACTGGGAAACCGACGGAATCTGGGATACACCGTACTCCACGGTCAAAACCGCTACGCATACGTTCGCTGCTGCCGAGACATATAACATTACGCTGGAGGTGAAAGATTCTGATAATCTCACTTCGTCCATCTCTTACAGCATTGATGTTGCTCCAGCGCTTGCGACAACAACCACTACCGTGCTGAACAGCAGCACGACAACGATTGCGCCTGTGACAACAACCACCACAGTGCTGAACAGCAGCACGACAACGATTGCGCCTGTGACAACAACCACCACAGTGCTGAACAGCAGCACGACAACGATTGCGCCTGCGACAACAACCACTACCGTGCTGAACAGCAGCACGACAACCAGCATCGGCGGAGCAACGACGACGGTGCCCGTGACGACTACAGCGCCAGCCACAACCACAACAATGCAGCCCACGACCACAACAACGGTTTCCGGCAAGACTTGCCCTGCCCAAAAGGTGCTGGGGTCGGATAACCCGAAGCTTGAAAATCTGCGTGATTTTCGCGACAACAAACTTGCGCAAAGCGTGGTGGGGCGTAGAATCATCAGCATTTATTATAATAATGCCGAGAGCATTAATGCCGTCTTGGAGCGCAGCCCGGCATTGCGGGCGGTGACACGGCGGGTGCTTGAAATGCTTGCACCGATGGTAGGGCAGTAGGGGATAGCGTTTTTACTAAATATTTATTTTTAGCATAAGAGATTCTTAAGAAGGACGCGACCTTTTGGACAGATTACATAAAATCAGTCTCATGGCTTTGTTTTGTATCGGCAGCACCCTGTGCATTGCCTTTAATGCCTGTGCGCAATTAACGGTTCTTTCATATTCTCCTGCAGCAACCGAAACACCCCCGGGCTCGCATTACTATAGTGTCAATTCACCCATCTCCTGCGATACTATTGCCTTAGCCTGGAACTTTTCAAAAGGCCTTGACGGTAAATTCGTCCAAAACATCAACAACATACGGGTTAAAGAAAAAGGGTCTGCCACGGAAATCAAGTTCGACAATGCCACCGGGGTATCAACACCGACAGCCACAGGCGGTCTTATCATAACAAATGCTGATTTCACCTATACCAAGGAAGGAAGCGGAACAGACCCGATCCAGATACGGGAACTGGCCCTTAAGCCGACCACCGTAGCGTTCCAGCCGGACAAGACCTATGTTGTTACCGTGTACAATGATTTGAACGGAAACACATTTCAGGCAAACAATGGCACTGTTCTTGACGCGACCTACTCCTTCGAGTTTGTGACATTTGAAAGCGGGAACATGTTTATAAAATCATATTCTCCCGCTGCAACTGAAACTGCCGCCGGTTCACACTATTACATTATCAATAATCCGATTCAGCACGACTCGATCGCTTTCTCATGGGAATTTTCAAGAGACATGGACGCAACATTTGCGCGGAATATGTACAATATAACGATGAAAGAAAAGGGCTCTGAAACGGAGGTTAATTTCGATACGTCTGAAGGGACAAAAACCGCGCCACTGCCGGGTTCCTCAGACACCGGCAGCATCATGATTGAGAATGCAGACTACACGTATACAAAAGAAGATGGAGTGCGCAGGCTTTGGCTGGAACCGACGACCGTATCGTTGCAGCCGAACAAAAGCTATGTCATCACGATCTATCCTGAGTACTGGTTCAATACCTTTCAGTCAAACACCGGCAATCTTCTTGACACTGCGTATTCATTTGAGTTCGCAACCGAGACTGTCGGCGTCGTATCGCTGGCATCATTTGCCGCAACTCCGCGCAGCAGAAAAGTTGTTCTTACCTGGACCACCGACTCGGAAATCAACACTGAAGCGTTCAGTGTTCTCAGGGCTGACGCGCCCGAGGGACCTTTTGCCCCCATAAGCGATGTGGCCATAATGGCAAAAGGGTCTGCGACAAAGAAAGCCTCCTATACTTTTGTCGACAAGCCCCTGAGAAACAGAAGAATCTATTATTACAGGCTCGAAGCCATTGATACCAATGGCGACCGCCAGGTTCTGGAATCTGCAAGCGCACAACCGCGGCTGCTGTACCTGTTGTTTCCTCCACAATAAAAGAGGCACTGGTCAGACCGCATAAAGAGGGCAGCCGGCTTAAAGCGCAGTTTTTTATTTTGACCGTTATGACCTGTTGGAGTGTAATAAATTCATGAAAACAAAAAAAGCATGGCTCATACACATTCTGTTCTCTGTTTTTTTATGCTGCGCGCACACTGCAGGGGCGGGCTGGGAAACAAAGAGCGCGCCCACCACGGACCAGCTCCGCGCCGTCAATGGATACTCCGAAAACAGGATCCTTGCCGTGGGCAATTACGGGACCATCATTCTCTACAACGGCACAGAGTGGAAGAACGTATCGGGTATAACCGAAAAAACCCTGTACGGCGTTTGGTGGGCGTCTAAAAACGAGGCTTTTGTCGTGGGCGACAAGGGGCTTATCCTGCATTTCAATGGCGCTGACTGGGCAATTATGGACAGCGGGACAACGCAGCGCCTGCGCAATATCTGGGGCGCCTCGCGAAGCGACGTGTTTGCCGTGGGAGAAAGCGGTACCATCCTGCATTATGACGGTAGTGCCTGGAAAAAAATGACGAGTCCGACACCGCTTACCATACAGGGCATCTGGGGCGACTCCGGCTCCGATGTCTATGCCGTGGGAGGGGCAAGCGCAAGCGACACGGCAACCGGAAGCGTCATCATTCATTATGACGGCAGGCAATGGACCACACAGGAGGAGCTCATCACGCCCCCGCGGTTCCATGATGCATGGGGCATGGGCGACACTGTTTTTGTCGCAGGCGAAAGCGGGAGCATTTTTTCTTCCAATGACGGAGGCGCTGACTGGGAGAGTATGAACAGCCGGACCGTGGAAACGCTGCGCGGCCTGTGGGGCACTTCCGCAGAAAATATTTATGCCGTCGGCGATTACGGCACCATCCTGCGCTATGACGGCTCGGCATGGTCGCCCGAATCCTCCGGAACGACTCTGCGGCTGTTCAGCATCTGGGGCTCATCAAAAGAGAGCATCTATACCGTTGGCGACGCAGGCCTTGTGCTTCATTATGTAGACAACAGCACGGACAACAACACGCCGACATGCCCGTTTAAAACTGCAGTGGCAAGCGATGATGATCTGCGGCTGCTGCGGGCCGCGCGCGACAGCAAGCTTGACACGTTTGCCGGCATGTGCCTTGTCGCCCTGTTTTATGGAAATGCCACAGAAACAGCCCGCATTGTGCAGCTCAATCCGGCGCTCCGGAATAAAACAGCAGAGCTTGTGGCGCAGAACCGGCCTTTGCTTCAGGGGCTTGCCGAAGGAACATCGGGCCATATCAGCAGGAGCTCGCTTCGGGATATTTCAGCTTTTCTTAAAGAGCTTCAAGCCGGTGGCAGCAGAAAGCTTGCACTGGTTCTTGCCGGCCTGCGTCATGGCCTTGAACACGGGTGGCTGCTTAACATACTGGATATGACAGTTGAATAAAAAACAAAAAACCTATCCGCAGGCAGTCGTGTATGGGGCTATTGCCCTTGCTCCCCTTGCCTGTATCCTGCTTTCGCTGTGCATCGGGCGGTTTCCCGTGTCGCTTCCCGATATAGCGCTGGTGCTCTGGTGCAAACTATCAGGCAGTGCCTGCTCCCTGCCCGACAGCGCTCAAAGCATAGTCTGGGATATACGGCTGCCGCGTGCCATTCTGGGCTCGCTGGTGGGCGGCTGCCTTGCCATAAGCGGCGCGGCGTTCCAGGGCCTGTTCCGCAATCCTCTGGTGAGCTCGGGGATACTGGGCGTGAGCTCGGGCGCCGGGTTCGGCGCGGCCCTGGGGATACTGCTCTTCAACACCCCGGCTGCCGCCTACCCTTTTGCTTTCTTTTTCGGCACGGTGGCCGTGTTCTGCAGCCTGCTCATCGGCCGGGTCTACAACGCGACCCCTGCCATTATGCTTGTGCTGGGCGGCGTTATTGTTTCGTCGATCTTCTCATCGCTGCTGTCATTTGCAAAGTACGTGGCGGACCCCTATGACCAGTTGCCGGCCATCGTCTTCTGGCTCATGGGAAGCCTTGCTTCGGCGCGCTACCGCGACATCATGATCGCAGGGGGTCCCATGCTCATCGGCATTGCAGGGCTTTTGGCCGTGCGGTGGCAGATAAACGTGCTCTCCATGGGCGACAAGGAGGCCCATGCCCTAGGCCTGAACACCACGCGTGCCAAGGCCATCGTGATCCTCTGCGCCACGTTTGCCACTGCCGGCGCCGTCTGCGTGAGCGGCATTATCGGGTGGGTAGGGCTCGTGATACCCCATATCGGACGAATGCTTGTGGGCAATGACAACAAGATACTCGTGCCGGTGAGCATGGCGCTGGGGGCATGCTTTCTCGTGCTTGTGGACGACCTGGGCAGAATCATGACAGGCGTGGAGATACCGCTGGGGATACTCACCGCCCTTGTGGGCGGACCCTTCTTTGTCTATCTGCTCAAAAAGACAAAAGGCGGAGGCTGGTGACCCGTGGCTCTCATGCATGTCATTGACGCATCTTTTTCCTACGGCACCGGCGATATATTCAGCAGGATAAGCTTCAGCGTAAGCCCGGGCGAGCTCTTCTGCCTGCTCGGGCCCAACGGGTGCGGCAAGACAACGCTTCTGGACTGCATGCTGGGGAGCCTGAAGCTGAAAGCGGGAGACATACGCCTTGACGGTAAAAGCATCACCGGCATGCGGCCCGGTCAGCTTGCGCGCTCTGTTGCCTATGTGCCGCAGAAACATGACCGGACATTTCCCTACACGGTCCGTGATATCGTGAAGATGGGCAGGGCTGCCTATATCGGCCTGTTCGGCACGCCGTCACGCTCTGATGAACAGGCGGCCGATGAGGCCTTGGAAACCGTGGGCATCAGCCATCTGCGGCAGCGGCCCTACACGCAGATAAGCGGCGGCGAAAGCCAGCTTGTGATGATAGCCCGGGCCCTTGCCCAGGCAACGCCGATAATCATCATGGATGAGCCTACGGCGCATCTTGATTTCAGGCATGAGCTGGTCATTATGGAAACCGTGGCGCGTCTGGTGCGCGCAAAAGGCATATCGGTCATCATGGCGACTCATTTCCCGAACCATGCCTTTTACTTTCAGAACAACGGCGTTGCCACACACGTAGCGCTGCTGCATGAGGGAAGCTTTCTTGCCGCAGGAGCGCCGGATGATATACTAAGCGAACAGAACATGGAGCGGCTCTACGGCGTGCGGACAAAGCTTTTGACCTGCAACGGGAGCGGTGCGCAAACCATTAAACAGATTATCCCGCTCGGCACGGTTTAACACACATAAAGATACCGGAGGACGAAACAGCATATGAGGACACAATCAACGATTACCCGTTTCGCAGCTACGGCGCGATACTGCGTCATGCCTGCAAAAACAATTGTGCATACCCGCATCAGATTATACCTGCTGCTTGTCCTTGCGCTTTCTGTTTCACCGGCTGCATCCGGGGCCGCAGACAGCACCCCGGCACCCGCGCAGAAGACATTAACCGACTACACGGAAAGAAAGGTCGAGGTGCCCGTAACAGTCAAGCGCATCGGCTGTCTGTACGCATTTGCAGGCCATGTGGTCACGATGCTCGGCCGGTGCTCTGATATCGTGGCGATATCAAACGGCCTGCGGCGCGATGTGCTGCTTGCAAAAATATGCCCGGGCATTCAAAACGCCGTGGTTCCCAAAGCCCAGGGTGCCATCAACATTGAGGAGCTGCTGAACACGCGGCCCGACTTGCTTTTCATCTCCCCTGAAACGGGCAAAAACGATGCCGAGATGCAGAAGCTTGAGCGGTTCAAGATACCGGGCCTTGTCGTTGACTACAAAAATATGCAGGAGCAGCAGCAGGCTATAGCCCTCATCGGCCGCGCCATCGGGGCATCCGAGCGTGCCGAAAGCTATAACCGCTACTACCGCCAGTGCATTGACCGCGTGGCGGCGCAGGCGGCAAAAATCCCCAAAGACAAGCGCATCAAGCTCTATCACTGCCTGACCGAGCCGACCCACACCGATGCGCAGGGCAGCATCTCCACCGACTGGCTTCAGGCAACGGGCATCGTGAACGTGTCGGCGGTGCAGGCCGACAGTGCTTTTACCGGCAAGACCCATGTGGGCATTGAGCAGGTCATTCTGTGGAACCCCGACGTGATACTGGCCAACGAGCCCGGAACCGTCGAGACCGTGACAGGCGATTCGCAATGGGCCTCGGTGAGCGCGGTAAAGAACAAGAGGGTCTACCAGATGCCCATCGGCATTTCCCGCTGGGGCCATCCCGGCTCACTTGAAACGCCCCTTGCCCTTCTCTGGACGGCAAAAACCATCTACCCTGACTATTTCCGTGACATTGATATCTTTGCCGAAACCAGGGCATTCTATAAACGGTTCTTCAACTACGACTTAAGCGATGAGCAGGTGCGGCAGATAGTGAGCGGCCAGGGCATGCGTTTAGATAAAAATAAAACCAATGGCTAGCGCAGGCTGACTGAGCAGCATGGCAGCTGCGCAGCACCTGCAGATGACACTTGTTTTTTTAATGGAGGATTGACGTGAATATTTTTGTCTGCATTGACGATACCGACAATATCGAAAGCAGGGGCACGGGTGAACTTGCCTCGCTGCTGGCAAAGGCACTTGAGGAACAAGGCTGGGGGAAAAGTGAGCGGATCACGCGGCACCAGATGCTTGTGCATCCCGATATCCCCTACACATCGCACAACAGCTCCATGTGCTTTGCCGCTGACATTGCCCCTGAGCACCTTGCCCCCTTCACCGACTTTGCCAAAGAGTTTCTGGTGCGTGAAAGCGCCGAGGGCTCAGACCCGGGGCTTTGCATCGTGAATCTTGACGCGCTTGCCGGCAAGGATGACCTGATCGGCTTTGGCCGCAAAGCAAAGCAGCAGGTGCTGACCAAGGAGGAGGCCTACGGACTTGCCCGCCGGCTGGGCATACATCTCTCGGAGCATGGCGGCACGGGTCTGGGCATTATCGGAGCACTTGCCGGCACCGGCCTTCGCATGACCGGCAATGACGGCAGGTTCAAGGGAAAGTTTTATGTCGACACAGACACCGGCATTGTGGATGTAGCCGAGCTCAAGCGTCAGACCGGCGTTGACGTGGTAAAAAGCATTGCAGGCCCGGTGCTGCATGAAGCCGAAAAGGTGCAGCTTGGCGATAAGGTAAAGGCCGTGCTGCTTGACGGCAAAGAAACCCTGCTGGTCTCCCCCAATACAATGGACGGGGCCCGTGCGCCCTGGCAGACCTGCACCAAGCAGCAGCTGAGGGCATATTAGAATACACAGGATGAAGCTTGCGGAAGAGTAAAGCCGCAAGTCTTTCTCGGCTTTGAATCCGGGCTCAAACACTATAAGGAAACCGCCCATGAGCAGCAATGATCTTCAAGCCGTTCAGGCCGCTGAAGCATGTACTCACTTTACCCTTGATGATGAAGATGAACTTGTCAGCGACCAGGAGATTTCCTGTCTCAACTGCCGCTACCGCCGGTGGACGCAGGAATCTTTTCTGTGCATGAAAAAATAACATGTTTATTAAGGAGTGGCATTATGAAACACAATAAGGTTTTCCGTATCATAGCCGTGGCAGGATTGCTGCTGTTTGTGCTGTGTCCAAACGCCAGCGCTGCTCAGGCTTCAGGCGGCGCCAGCCCGACATACAACGCGCTTATTTTAGAGCCGGGCCATTCGCAGACCCTGCTTTTTGAGCTCGGCACAACTGTTTCCAACAACACCAAAGCGATCTATGCCTGCTATGTCCTGACAATGGGGGCCGGCACGCTGAATGTGCGGGTCGGAACCGCCTCTTCCGTGGGACAGTTCTCCAGCGTAGTCTATGCTGTTGCCGGTCTTGTCAACACCACGCCGGTTTTCAAATATGCCTACAATGCAGAAACCATAAGTTACAGTGCCGAAGTTCCCGCTATCGGCATCGGCATCTTCTTTGCCGCCATAGTGCGCGATACCGGCAGCCCCGACTATCCCATTGTCATGAGCATGGTAATCTCCCTGCTTGAATAACAGGCTCTAATGAAACCTCTTCGGCAGTATATGAAAATTCTTTCAGCACTGCTGCTGTGCATGGCAGCATCTGCAGCCCCGGCCCTGTACGCGGCCGACAGCCCGGCTCCTGATGCGCAGCCGGACCGGAAGCCGGCTGCTGCCTATTCAAAAAATTCCAGCGGCAGGGCCATTCCTTTTATAACCATATTCGGCTCCTCTGAAGGGCCGAAATTTGCGGAGCGCGTAGCGCCCGAATATCCTTTTGCGGCAAAAAAGCGCGGGCAGGAAGGCACGGTTGTACTGCGTCTGATCATCGATGAACTCGGCATACTGCAGGATGTTGATGTGGTGGAAGCTACCGATCCCGTTTTTATCGATGCGGCAGTGGCTTCCGTTAAAAAGTCATTTTTTGTTTCGGCAAGAAGCAATCACCGGTCGGTTGCCTCTCAGGCTATTCTGCCGATTCATTTCAAGCTGAAATAGCAGCCATGGCGAAATACAAATCCCCCGTTCCGCTCCTGTATTTGCTTCTGATGCTTGCAGTGCCTCCTGCTGCAACAGCGGCTGACAATAAATATTCAGGTGCTTACACGCTTGAGGAGGTTGTCGTCTCGACAGAGCGGGAAAACAAAAATGTCGAGGCCGTCAGTACAGTCAGGGAGGTAACCTCGCAGGACATAGAAGTACGGGATGCGAAAACCCTTGACGAGGCGGTCAAGATGCTGCCCGGCATACATGTGCGCACCGGCGGACAGG
>CAYNVA010000109.1:0-5661 GCA_964400575.1 uncultured Thermodesulfobacteriota bacterium
GGTAGCAGCGCCCGTAACGATATCGCCCCCGGCCCACACCTTTGGCTTCAGGGTTTTGCCTGTTTCAGGATCGGCTATAATATAGCCCCATTTATTGGTTTTCAGGCCCGGCGTGGTGCTGGTGATGAGCGGGTTGGCATTTGCGCCCACTGCGATGACCACCATATCCGTATCGATTATAAAGTTTGAATCCTTGACCGGAACGGGGCGCCTGCGGCCTGAATCATCAGGCTCACCAAGCTCCATGCGCAGGCATTCAATGGCCTTCACCCTGCCTTTTTCATCGCCCATGAAACGCACGGGCGCGGTCAGCAGATGCAGCTCAAGGCCTTCCTCTTCCCCGTGATGGATTTCCTCGGCCCGTGCCGGCATTTCCTCGCGCGAGCGGCGGTAAACGATGCGCACCGTCTCTGCCCCGAGGCGCATGGCTGTACGGGCCGCATCCATGGCAACATTGCCCGCTCCCAGCACAACCACATTTTTGCCGCGCACGATAGGCGTATCGTACTGCGGGAACAGATAAGCCTTCATAAGGTTTGAGCGGGTCAGGTACTCGTTTGCCGAATAAATGCCGATGAGGTTTTCGCCCGGCACATTAAGAAAGCTCGGCAGCCCCGCGCCCACGGCAAGAAACACAGCGTCATGCAACTCCAGCAGCTCGTCAACGGTTTCTGTTCTGCCGATGACTGAATTTACCTCAAATTTCACACCGAGCTGCGCAAGATAGTCGACTTCGGCCTGAACAATGGCCTTCGGGAGACGGAATTCGGGAATGCCGTAAACCAGCACGCCGCCCGCCTTGTGAAAGGCTTCATATACCGTCACGTCATGTCCCTTAAGAATCAGATCGCCGGCAACGGTAAGCCCCGAGGGACCTGCTCCCACAACTCCCACGCTTTTGCCGGTTTTTGGTGGCAGCTGGGGCAGTGTCGATGTGCCCTGGCTGCGGTCCCAGTCAGCGGCAAAGCGCTCGAGGCGCCCGACAGCCACGGCCTCACCATTTTTGGCAAGCACGCAGCGCTCTTCGCACTGGCTTTCCTGCGGGCAGACGCGGCCGCACACAGCCGGCAGCGCGGTTTTTTCTTTGAGCTTTGCAATTGCGCCGGCAAAATCGCCGTCGCGCAGGGGGCGGATAAAGCCCGGGATATCGATCCCAACAGGGCAGCCCGTGACGCAGGCCGGGTTTTTGCACTGTATGCAGCGGCTTGCCTCAAGCAGGGCTGTTTCAGCAGAATACCCCAGGGGCACTTCTTCAAAATTGCGGCGCCGCTTTTCAGGGGCCTGTTCGGGCATGGGCTGACGGGGAACTTTTTTCTTGTCTGTCATGAAAGCACCTCACCTATCCTGTCCAAGTTTACAGCTGTGGCTGAGTTCGTCCATTGATTGGGCTTCCTGCTCCTTGTAGGCGGCAAGCCGCTGCATGAGTCCGTCAAAATCGACCTGGTGGCCGTCGAACTCGGGGCCATCGACGCAGGTGAACTGGCTTTTACCGCCGACCGACACGCGGCAGCCGCCGCACATGCCCGTACCGTCGATCATAATGGAGTTGAGGCTCACCAGAGTTTGAATGCCATGGGGGCGGGTCATGTTCGCAATTGCCTTCATCATGGGGACAGGGCCCGCGGCGACAACCGCGGCAATTTTCTGCCCGCTCTCGATATACTGCTTCAGAATGTCAGACACAAAACCGTGGTGGCCGCAGGTGCCGTCATCGGTGCAAACCTTGAGCTCACCGGATGCCGCAGCCATCTTGTCTTCCAGGATGAGCAGGTCTTTGGTGCGGGCTCCGATGATGGCCACGACCCGGTTGCCGGCGTTTTTGTAGCCCCGGGTAATGGGATGCACAACGGCCGTGCCCGTACCGCCGCCGATGCAGATGACAAGGCCGTCGACTTTGTCAATGTGGGTTGGCTGCCCCAAGGGGCCGAGCACGTCGGTAAAGAACTGCCCGACCTGCAGGGTCTTGAACAGGGTCGTTGATTTGCCCACTACCTGGTAAATGATGGTTATGGTTCCCTGTGCGGGATTCGTATCGGCCATGGTCAGCGGTATGCGCTCGCCGGTTTCGTTCGCCCGGAGTATTACAAACTGCCCGGGCTGGGCTTTGGCCGCAATTTTGGGTGCGCGGATCACATTCATGACCACGGTGCCCTGTGCCATTTCGGAGCGTTCAAGAATTTCAAACATGCCTTCCTCCGTCTCTTAAGCGTTTTGTACAGCTCTACCGAGTAAACGGCTATTATTACTCAATTTAAAAGCAATATTATGGATGAACAGGAGGAAAAAGTCAATAAACCACTCCTGCGGTCGCTGCGTGCGGGGGATGGGGCTTATAGATTCTTGCGCAGAGAAGCCTGAGAATTTATTGTCTTCTGGAGCGGCTTCAGCCGCGAACAGGTCGTCCGCGGCGGCGGTCACTGTTCGGTAACCGTCCGGATTGCATCAAAAACGACGCTGCAGAGCGTGTCGATTTCTTTTTCCCGTATCGAGAGCGGGGGCATGAGCACAATAACATCGCCCAGGGGCCGAATGATGACACCGTGTTTTCGGGCTTCAAGTATCACCCTGTGCCCGATGCGTTCCTGAGCGGGATAGGCCTTTTTTGTTTTCCGGTCTGCCACAAGCTCAATGCCGACCATGAAACCGCACTGCCGCACCTGCCCCACATGCTTAAAACCCTTCAATTCCTCAAGCCGGCACCAGAGCTGCCTGATCTTGGGTTGCAGGCGCAAGAGGACTTTTTCTTTCCGGAAAATATCCAGATTTGCGCATGCTGCTGCGCAGGCAACCGGGTTGCCCGTATAGGTGTGGCCGTGGTAAAATGTTCTGCATTCATGCGCGTCCCCGAGAAAAGCGCTGTAGACTTCATCGGTTGCAAGGGTTGCGGCAAGCGGCAGCGTGCCGCCGGTAATGCCCTTGGCAATGGCCATGATATCGGGCCGTACATTTTCATGTTCGCAGGCGAACATGCACCCGGTTCTGCCAAATCCTGTCGCCACCTCATCGGCAATACACAGCACATTGTAGCGCGAGCAGAGCTCGCGCGTCCCCGAGCAGTAGCCTTTGGGAAACACGATCATACCCGCGGCGCCCTGCACCATGGGCTCCATGATAAAAGCTGCTGTTTCACCATGACGGGTGCGGAGAATATCCTCAAGGGAATTCAGGCAATGCAGCCCGCATGATGATGGCCTCTTATCGTACGGGCAGCGGTAGCAGTAGGGCGATTGCGCTTTGAAAGTCTTAAAAAGCAGGGGCCGGTAGATTTCATGGAACAGATCGATGCCCCCGACGCTTACCGCACCGATAGTGTCGCCGTGATAGGCATTGGTGAGAGATATGAACTTTTTCTTTTTTTTTGTCGCCCGCGATGTCTGCTGCCAGTACTGATAGGCAATCTTGAGTGCTATTTCAACTGCTGTGGAGCCGCTGTCGGAATAAAAAACTTTTGTGAGCCCTTCCGGGGCAAGGGTTATGAGCTTTTCTGCAAGCTCTATGGCCGGCACATTGGAAAGCCCGAGCAGCGTACTGTGGCAGATTTTTCCGACCTGGGCGATGATGGCGTCATCGATCTGTTTTTTCCGGTGGCCATGAACAGTGACCCACAGCGATGAAACGCCGTCGATATATTTTTTGCCGTCAGTAGCATAGAGATATGAGCCTGCGCCGTGCTCGATGATGAGCGGCACGCTGCGGCTGTAGTCCTGCATCTGGGTGAACGGATGCCAAAGTCTTGTTGTGTCAATGTGCTGAAGGCGCGCAAGCGCCCCCCTGGTGCGATGGAGCTTTTCCATGCTTGTTATCCGGGTATAAGATTGGTATAATGATTTTTCCAGCAGCGGCAATGCTAATTCAGAAAACAGCTCTTGTCAACGGGCAGATGGAACGCTATGGACGATCAGCAGCAGACGACAGCATTTGAATTCGAGCCGGAGAGTTTTTTCGATACGTTTATCGGTGTTGCACGGCAGCTTGTAGTGCGGCCGCGCGAATTTTTCAGACACCTGCCCGGCACCAAATCCTTGAGAAACCCGGCTATATTCTTGATGGTTTGCTCGTTCCTGACAGCTCTGTTTGTGGCAAATGCGCGAAGCGGTGGGTTTCAGCTTTTTATACTGCTGTGCTGCGCCAATGTTTTTTCTACTATACTCGGGAGCATGGCGATGCACATCCTGGCACAGAGGATGTACCGGTCGCAGGCTCCATTCGGAGCAACGCTGAGGGTCCTGGCCTATGCAAGCCTTATGGATACGGTCTCATGGATTCCCCTGCTGGGTCCTTTTGCCTATTTCTACGGCCTGTACCTGATCTTTCTGGGGATGCAGGAGCAACACCGGCTCACGCCGCGGCAGGCGGCGCTTACCGTCATGGTTATTGTCTGCATCGTGACAGCCCTTGCCCTGAGCATCATGCTGGCATCGCCGGGAAGCTTTTCGCAGGCTTTGCAAATGCTGGACCCGCAGCAGGCGGAAAACAGCCCCTAACCCCCCTGGCTGCTGTCAGTGTCCGCGTCGGCTTCAGCTCTCCTGATAAGACCCCCGAAGGTCAATTTTTGAAATGGCAGGAATAGCAGCCCGATCAGAATAGCGGGCGACATCTGCAGAAAGTGCAGTGCCACGGCATAGGATAAAGCCTCGGATTTTGCTATGCCAAACCAGGTCAGCCCCAGAACGCAGGCATAATGATATGTGCCGATAAAACCTGGCGCCGCCGGAATCATAACGCCAAGGGCAACAATGGCAAGAACAGCAAAGGCGTTAAAAATTGAAAGGTTCATGCCGAAAGCATAAAACAATACATAGTTGGAAAACCCGATCAGCAGCCAATTCACCAATGACAGCAGCAAGACCCATAGCGTTTTTTTCATATCCGGCAGCAGCTGCAGTCCTTCCAGAAAGGAGTCTGCAAGACGGGCTGCGGGCGCGCCGATCCGGCCAGGCAGGAACCTCATGACTCTGCCGATTATCCGAGCTGAAAAATCCCGCTTGGTGCCGAGTATAATAAGCACAGTCAGGACGGCAAGAGAGATCGTCAGCATGATGATGCCGGCCTTGAAAATCTCGGGCGGGAGCGAAATTTTGACAAGCACGACAAATAAAAAAAGCATGAGGGTCAGCAGGTCAAAAACCCGCTCCAGCACCACGGTTGCCATGGTGGCGGACATTCGCACACCGCTTTGCTGCTTCACAAGATACGGCCGGACGAATTCCCCCAGCCTGGCGGGCAGAACCCCTATGGCCATAAAACCGATTGAAGAGAGCTTAAAAAGCGTCCACTGGTCATAGGAAACCAGCCTGTCGATAATGACCCCCCACCGGTATGACCGCAGATAAAGGCTGGCAAGACTCGTCAAAACCACGGGGATAATATACCCGTACTGCATAGCGCGAAAGCTTGCCGCCACTTCTGAAAAATTGATGCCGCGCAGCACAAAGTAGATGCAGATGCAGCTGATGGCAATTCCTGCGACCATATTTTTTTTCATAGCCCACCCGGCAGTGCTTTTTTAATCAAGACCTCAACCGACATGCCGATACTATAGAAACACGACGGCTGTATCAAAAAACCCCTGTACGTATTTCTCAAACAGCGCACAATACGGTAATTTTGTTAAAATAGCACACTATCAATAAAATATCTTATCTTTGTCATTTTTTGCAA
>CAYNVA010000110.1:0-10624 GCA_964400575.1 uncultured Thermodesulfobacteriota bacterium
GGGATTGTACACCGTTGGGCAGTTGTCGTCCTTGTTTATGATGCCGTCATGGTCGGCATCGGGTTGATTGCATGGCTCCTCACACGCCACGCAGCCGCCGATGGTGCAGCCGGGTGTTGGATCGCAAACATCTCCTGTTCCGTCCGTGTCGGCATCAAGCTGCGCTTCATTGCAGATATTCGGGCAGTTATCAATTGCATCAGGAATACCGTCATGGTCTGAATCAAGGAGGGGGGCCGTGGTGGTTGTTGTCGGCTGAACGGTCGTAGTTGTTGTGGGTTCAACCGTCGTCGTTGTTGTGGGTTCAACCGTCGTCGTGGTTGTGGGTTCAACGGTAGTTGTTGTAGACTCAATTGTCGTTGTCGTCGGTGCAACCGTAGTTGTCGTCGGTGCAACCGTCGTCGTTGTCGGCTCTACCGTCGTCGTTGTCGTCAGGCAATTTTCATCCGTTTGATCATTGCAATTGTCATCTATACCGTTGCACACTTCAGTTGCACCCGGATTCACTGCTGAGTTACTGTCATTGCAGTCAAAGCCTGTGCTGTTATCAACATACCCTACTGGAGCTTCACAAGCAACCGTAGCATTATCAGCATTGCCATAGGTATCATTATCGGCATCGCGGTAATACATATGCGCAACGCACATGGTTGTCGTGGTTGTCGGCTGAACCGACGTTGTCGTGGTTGTCGGCTCAACTGACGTCGTCGTGGTTATCGTCTCAACTGACGTTGTTGTGGTTGTCTGCTGAACTGACGTTGTTGTGGTCGGGCTCGATGGATTATTATAAAGATATTCCACCTCTTGCTGCGTCAAGGCACGATCGTATATTCTTAATTCATCAATAATCCCGTTAAATTTCTGGCCAATAAAGGTTTTTTCATTGGTATCGACCGTAAGCGGACCTGTAGGATCATCTTCAACATCTTTCTGGCCGTTAACATACAGGACCGAGGAACCGTTTTTATAGGTTAAAACATAATGATACCAGACATTATTACTCAGGTATGTCTGACCTTCAAGAACGCTGTAATCCGATGACTGAACGTACGTTTTAATATGCCGGTACGAGGGGTCAGGTTGTATCCTGAAAGGAGAAATATATTCATATCCTCTCACGATCAGATCCCCGTATGCCCCGCCTGCCATATTAAACCATAATGAAACCGTAAACTCATTAGAGGCATTAATGCCGAATTTTGATATGCCGCAATCGATATAGTCATCAATACCGTCAAAATACATCCCGACACCGCTTTTGCCTGCTGTGCGGTTCCCGCCATATAGAATGCCGGGATTATTGTGGCCGGAAAAATCATTTGCAACAGTGCTCCCCGCGGCATCATCAAAAGACCAGTATGCCATCAGGTGATCCTGCAATCCCGGCACGCTGCAGGTAAATGCTGCTGTTGAATTGTTCGGTATGGTGTTATTTGAAAGGTCTTTTATATTGTTTACCGTTAGTGCATAGGCGACCTGGTTAGTCATTGCAGATGTCGCCAGCAGCACTGTTTTCTTATCCGCCTGCAGGCTCGCCCCTGAAACCGTTATATTATTATTAATAGTATAATTGCCTTTTTGCTCAGCGCTTGCCTGCTCTACTGCTTCATTAAACGATACGATAACCTGCAGGGGATTACCTGTTGATGAAGCTGCGCTCAGTGCAGGCGGTGTTGTATCTGCATCAACATTAAAAACCGCACTGGCAACAGGACTTGTCGTCAGCCCTGCTTTTATTCCCGCCGCTTTAACAGTAGCATTGTTCGTAAGCACTATGGGGCTCGCATACAACAGGGAGCTGCTGTTCGGGTCAGACCCATCCAGCGTGTATCTTATTTCGGCGCCTGCTGTTAAGCATGACATCGTTACTGTCACAGAATTCTTAAAATTTCCCTTGATGAGATAATCAAACTCATTATAGTTCGGCGCAATTATTGGCGCATTGACTACTGAAGGAGTGCTTTTCGTTATACTAACTTCTCCCCCGTCCGGCACTGCTTTTACCAATGCATACCTGCCTCCGTCATGCAGGATAATATCAGCGTTAATTGCCTGGCCTGCCTGAGTAGCTGTTAGTGCGTCCCAGTCATTATTGATTCGCACCTTGACCGTGAGCGGATAGGCAAAATAATCATTATGCATCAGGTCTGTTAAAGTAAGCGAAATCTGCGTAGCAGTGACACTGTTTACTGCAAGGGTATGGGTGTCGCGCTCCTGGCCGTACCTGGTGATGGCAGTGAAGGTACCAAACCAGAGATCTCTTTCCTTGCTTTTAATGTAATTGAAACTCCTCTCCATGTCAGCAATGACGGCCTGCTTGTCTATTGCTTCTGCTCCGACGATATTGTGAAAGTATGGGGAGAGCCACCCGCGCCAATACTCATCACTGGGATCCAGTATTTGATCTACCTGGCCTATAAATTCGACAGGCCGGACTCCCGTGTTAGTATACATATACCAGGTTCTGTTAGCTATATTGGGTACCCCCCCGGTACCCCTTGCCGCTATACAATATTGTGCAGCTATATCCGGTATGCCGTCTCCGCCGGGATAGGCAAGCGTAACGACTTTATTTCCGGGGACATTGGCTTCTATGACCTCTTTGCCGCGGCGATAACTTAAGTCCACTGCAGCGGGTGGTCTCGTAAGGTCAATAAGACTATGATCGTATGAATGGCTCTGGACATCATGCCCGAGGGCGAATAGCCCGCGGAAATCAGCCCATGTGCCGTAAAAAGGCGCCGAGCCTGCATCTATATAGGAACCGATAACAAACCAGGTGAATTTCCAGCCAAGCCGGTTGCCTTGTTGTACCCACCAGTCGTGGTCAGGCTTACAGTTGTCATCAATATCGATTGACATTGCGGCAAGTTTATCATCTTCCCACAGGCAGACATGAGCTTGACCATGGTTCGACGGCCATACCCGGTCAGTTATTGCAAAGCGGTCTTCGGTGGGCGCATCTTTAAGGTTTAAAAGATTAGGTGCTGCTGATACAATGCTCGTAGTTGTTGTCGTTGGTCCAACCGTTGTTGTCGCTGGCACAACCGTTGTCGTCGGTCCAACCGTTGTTGTCGGTCCAACCGTTGTTGTCGCTGGCACAACCGTTGTGGTTGATGTCGGATCAGCTGTGGTTGTTGTTGACGGACCCGGAATAAACTGTGCAACAGGATAGCCATACCACGGATTTGTAAACCCTGTGCGCCCGGCAATATAGTAAACGGTAAAACCGATTGCGCAGTAGTCAAACGCGCTGCCTCCCAACACCGGCGCATCTCCGTAAAAATATGCTGCGGTTAAACTACCGCAACCATAAAACGCATAACCCCCAATGCTCGTTACGCTAGCCGGTATGTTAATACTGGTCAAACCCGTGCAGCCTTGAAACGCAGACGAACCAATGGTCGTAAGGCTGCCCGGCAGGGTCACACTGGTCAAACTAGCGCAGCTCAAAAACGTACACGAGCCAATGCTCGTAACACTGTTCGGTATGCTTATGCTGGTTAAACCGGTACAATCAGAAAACGCACCATCCCCAATGCTCGTAACACTGTTTGGTATGCTTATGCTGGTCAAACCGGTACACGCATAAAACGCGGAGTCCCCTATGGTGGTGACGCTGCTTGGTATGGTAATGCTGGTTAAACCTGTGCAGCCATTAAACGCATGATACCCGATGTTCGTAACACTGCCCAGTATAATACTGGTCAAATTCGTGCAGCCATTAAATGCAGAATACCCCATGCTCGTAACGCTGCCCGGTATGGTAACGCTGGTTAAACCGGTGCTGTGAAAAAACGCCCGGTTCCCAATACTTGTTACACTGTTTGGTATGGTCAGGCTGGTCAAAGCGATGCAACCGGCAAAAGCCTCATAGCCAAGGCTCGTGACGCTGCCCGGGATACTGAAACCGCCGGACCTGCCAGTAGGGTATGCAACAAGCGTTGTCAGGGCTTTGTTGTACAGCACACCATCCTGGCTGCTGTAGACAGTATTGCTTGCATTAACATTTATACTGGTCAAACTGGTGCACCCATAGAACGTGCCTATGTAACCACCTTGTGAAAATTCATCAAAAGCAATGCTCGTAACGCTGCCGGGGATATCTAAGCTGGTCAAACCGGCGCAGTTAACAAACGCCTGAACCCCGATGCTCACTACCGGCTTGCCGTTTATGGTGCCTGGAATTACAACAGCGCCGCCAGAACCGGTATATTTGGTTATGGTGACACTGCTGCCTGATTCCTCATACGTAAAATCCCCCCACTGCGCTGCACGGGCAGATGATGACAGAAACATAAGCACAATTAATGGCAGTACAAATATCGATTTCCTGGGCTGCATACAACTCACCTTAAAAAGAAATTATTTTCATGTCGCATAAAAAGTCTCGCAAACTTCGGGCAGGTCCAATCTGCCCCTGGAAAACTACCTGCTTGTTTGTACAAATTCTTTAATTCCTGCAACGACATATTCTATTTGTTCCTTGTTAAGCTCTGGGAACATGGGCAGTGAAACCAGTTCCCGTGCAATCCGCTCGCTGACCGGAAAACTTCCCTCTTTGTAGCCCAGGTGCTGGTAGGCGCCGGTCAGGTGCAGGGGCACCGGATAGTGAATGCCCGTGGCAATTCCTTTATCGCCAAGTGCGGTCATCAGCTCATCGCGCCTGCTGTTTCGCATGGCATAAATATGATAGACATGCTGTGCATAGCCGGCCTCATGCGGGAGCACGATGCCCGGTATGCCCTCAAGCAGCTGATTGTACTGCTGTGCATGCTTTCTGCGGGCTTCGGTCCAGGCCGGCAGGTGTTTCAGCTTCACGCTCAGTACGGCTGCCTGCAAGCCGTCCATGCGGCAGTTCCAGCCGACCATGTCATGAAAGTATTTCTTCGGCTGCCCATGCTCGCGGAACACCCGCATTTTCGCCGCGGCATCGTCATTGCTGGTCACCACAGCTCCTGCCTCGCCATAGGCGCCCAGGTTTTTCCCCGGGTAGAAGCTGAAGCAGCCCGCATCGCCAATGGAGCCGGCAGGCCTGCCCTGGTACAATGCGCCGTGGGCCTGGCAGGCATCTTCTATCACGACCAGCCCGTGTTTTCTGGCAATGGCCATGATAGGGTTCATATCGGCTGTCTGCCCGAACAGATGCACGGGGATGACGGCCTTGGTGCGCTGGGTAATGGCCTGCTGAAACCGTGACGGATCCATGGTGCAGGTCTGCTCATCGACATCGACAAACACCGGCTGCGCCCCGCAAAAACTGATTGCCTCGGCCGTGGCGATGAAGGTATTGGGCACTGTTATCACCTCGTCTCCCGGGCCGACGCCCAACGCAATAAGCGCCGCCCACAGGGCGTCGGTGCCATTGCCCACGCCAACGGCATGCGCGGAGCCACAGAACCGGGCAAACTCATCCTCAAATGCCTTCACAAAAGGACCGCCGGCAAATGCCGCCTCGTCCAGAACTTTACCGATAGCCGCGTCAACCTCACCCCTGATCGCTGTGCCCTGCGCCTTAAGATCTAAAAACGGTACCTTCATATCTTACTGTCTCCGGTTTCAGGATTCTGCTGTAATGCCTGCGATAGTATCATTCAGGCCGCCTGTTCAACATGTCTGTCTTTTACGGTGCCGATAACGCGCGCCGGATTGCCCGCCGCGATGCAGCCGGGCGGCACATCCCGGGTGACCACGCTGCCCGCCCCGATAAGGGCATGCTCGCCGATGGTGATGCCGCATAAAAGCGTTGAGCCCGAGCCTATCGATGCGCCGCGCCTGACCAGCGTCGGAATGCAGTGCCAGTCCTGGCTGCTCTGCAGGGTGCCGTCTGCCGTGGTCGCGCGGGGAAGCCTGTCATTGGTGAAGGTGACATTATGGCCGATAAAAACCTCGTCCTGTATCGTCACGCCCTCGCAGATGAAACTGTGGCTCGAAATTTTGCAGTTTCTGCCGATCACCGCGCCTTTCTGAATCTCCACAAAAGTGCCGAGCGTGGTGTTGTCGCCGATCGTGCAGCCATAGAGATTGACAAAGGCGACGATGCGCACATTTTCCCCCAGCACAACATCAGCAGATATGCGATTCATGGATAGCTCTCCCTGTGGGTGCCGGACCCTGGTGTGTTTTCAGCCCATGGCCGTTGCCATTGCCATTAATTTTTATGGTTGCTCCGTCGCTGCGCAACGACTTGAGTGATGCCTCAAGTATCTGCACGACATGCAGGCCTTCCCTGCCGCCTGAAAGGCAGGCCTCTTTGCCGTCGATACAGTCAAGAAAATGCTGGCACTCGACCTTAAGAGGCTCGGACTGGGCAACATAGGGGCTGTACATGTCGCCGTAGTGGTAGGAGTAATGAAATTCTGCGAACGTATCATAATGCGGCGGCACCTCAACGCTCTTGTCATAGACCTTGATCTTCTCATTGGTCTCGTTATCATCGTAGCAGATCATCTTTTTGGTGCCGACGAACTTCATCTCGCGAATTTTCTGGGGATCGAGCCAGCTGCTCTGAATTGTGACGAATTTACCATTGGCGTAATTGAGAATGAGCGTTGTCACATCTTCGATGCCGGGATTGATATGTGCCTTGCCATGACAGCTCACGGAAACAGGCGCCTCGCCGAACATGTACAGAATGATCGATATGTCGTGAGGGGCAAGGTCCCAGGTCACGTTGATATCCTTCTGAAACAGCCCCAGGTTGAGGCGCCGTGCCGACACGTACAGCAGGTCGCCGATTTCGCCCGAATCTATGATCTCCCGGATTTTGCGCACGGGCGATGAATAGATGAAGGTATGGCCCACCATGAGCTGCAGGCCCTGCTGCCGGGCCAGCTCAACGAGCTCATCGCACTGCGCAGTGGATGATGCCATGGGCTTTTCGATAAACGTGTGCTTGCCCGCAAGCAGGCTCTTTTTTGCCAGGTCATAATGTGAGTTGACATGGGTGGCTACTGCAATGGCGTCGATCTCCTCATCGCGCACCATATCATCAAAACAGCTGGTCGTGGTTACGCTCCGGTACAGGCTGCTCATGTGATCGAGCCTTGCCTGGCTCATGTCGCACACGGTTTTTACCCTGCACGTGTTCAAGGCGCTGAAATTGCGTATAAGGTTGGGGCCCCAGTAGCCGCAGCCGACAACGCCGATATTATGCGTACTTTGCGCACTTTCCATTTGCTATTTCCTCCGGATTAGATTTTCTGTTTTCCGTCACCTGCTCGATTATGGCAGGAATGGTCTTCAGCAGGATAGCGGTATCCAGATAAAAATTTCTCTTGCTGGCATAGCTGATGTCAAAGCGCATCATTTCAGTAAACGAAGTTCTGTTCTTGCCGTTCACCTGCCAGAGCCCTGTTATGCCGGGCACGATATCGAAGCGCTTGCGCTGCCACAGTTTGAATTCATCGGCCTCGTAGGGTATACACGGCCGCGGGCCGATAAGGCTCATATCCCCCAGGAGCACATTGAAAAGCTGCGGGAGCTCATCAAGGCCCGTCATGCGGATAATGCGCCCGAAGCGTATGATGCGGGAATCAGCCTTGTCGAGCTTATACATGGGGCCATCGCTGTTGATAAATCTGTTCACATAGGTATTGTGCACATCGCAGGATGCGTTCAGATTCATGGTCCTGAACTTGTAGCAGCCGAACTTTTTGCCGAGAAAGCCTATGCGCTCCTGCTTGAATAAAACCGGCCCCGTGGAAACCGTCTTTATAAAAATTGCAAGCAGCACCATCACCGGCGACAGCAGCAGAAGGCCGAAGCCCGCTCCCATAATATCCATGAGCCGCTTCCACGCAGGCAGCGCCGTGACCTGCATGCTTAATTTTTCCACAAGCTGATGGCTTGCATCCGCCCACACATCGATGGACGACGCACTCTTCATGTCCCCGTTCTTGATCCAGTGATCCGGATAGCTCAGGATGGAATACTTCAGAGAAGCCTCTCCGGGCGTGATGATTGAGATGATATTCAGGGCGACGCTGCTGGCCTGCTCATAGCCGGTATACGGCAGCAGCACGACAATGCGATTGCCGTCGATAGAGCAGATGTCGTCATAAACCCTGAGACGCTTGCGGATCAGGGCCGCAATAGCCTCCATGTCGCATGTGCGTTTTGCTGGCTTCAGCAGGTCAAAAAATATGACCGAGAAGTGATGGCCCATGCGGTCGGCCCGCGCGCGCTCACGCTCGACCAGTCTTTGAAAGTCGTTTTTGTCCTCAATGATGCTCATGCTGTTCCTCCTGCAAAAAAATCTGTCGACCGGAATCATGCATCCGGTTTCGCATCCTGCGCACCCCGCTGTGCGGTGCGCCGGTGCCCCTCTTTATATTGCATACCCGGCGCTGAACTTCATAATAAAGTCAAGCAAAGCGCCCTCCTGCTGCTCGGTTAAATCCTTGAATTCCGCCACGCAGACGCGGCTGATAAACGCAG
The DNA here is from genome assembly GCA_964400575.1 of uncultured Thermodesulfobacteriota bacterium. GTDB lineage: Bacteria > Desulfobacterota > WTBG01 > CAIYCZ01 > CAIRTM01 > CAIWCT01. Next base: position 8,440 of record CAYNVA010000110.1, read on the forward strand.
GGAAAAAAACATGTGCGCTGTTTTCGATGCGTGATGCCGGCTTACGAAAAAAAATCTTGCATGGCAGGCTTGACAGGGCTGCTAAACCGCCCAGCAGAAATATGTCCAGCGAATTTCGGTCAAGCTCCTGCTCCGCCTCCGTGCTGCTTGTGATGAACTCAAAAGCCGCACCTCCAAGGCTCATGTCCTTGATTTTGCCGACAATCGTGGTCGGTTGATTCAGGACCGCGAAAGCGCTCTCCTTCATGCGATACCGCAGAAATTGTCTACGTTCATTTCCCATATTCTTTGCTCTCCTTCCCTGCCGGACTTGATCATGATGCCACTGCCATATATTGATGGGCCATGCCGCAGCCGCTAAAGGCGCCGGTACAGCCATTCTGGTATATACATGGCTCTTTTATTCAAAATTGCGCCGAACACGTTTGCATGGGCCTCTTCAAGCAGCTCCTGCGCGCGGCGAATCACCTGCCAGCGCTCGCGTTCGGCTTCAACGACCAGGATGACCTTATCTGCCACCCCTGAAAGAAATAAAGCGCTTCCGTTATTCAGCACCGGGGGAACATCCATGACGACAAAATCATAATCCTTGCGCCACATGCTCTGCAGCTCACCGATTTCGACTGCCGAGAGACTCTGACCCGAATATTCCATAAGGAACAGCTTGTCGATAAGCGCCGCGGGCAGCTGGCCAGCATCTTCCCGCCCCTGCAGCGCCATCATGTTGCCCAGGGCCGGATACTGTTCCTGCTCCCTGGTATCCTGATGATCAAGATTCATAAGGTTCATGTCCACCAGCAGCACCTGCCCCTGCCCGAGCCGCGCAAGCCGTACGGCAAGGTTTGCAGCCACCGTACTGACGCCTTCTCCCGGGCGGGCGCTGGTGACCGCAATGATATGGGGCGATCCGCGCTGCTCCTTTTCCGATACAACAAGGTGGGGCATGAGCGTATCCAAACACCTGATTACCAGGGGATTGCTGGACCCCGGTGCAACCGGAGCCCTGTTGTTCTCGGGTGCAGGCAGCAGGCTGAGATTAGACAGCTCTTTCATTTCCGGCGTGAGGCTTCGAGAATCGTTAAGTTGCGGCAGTGCGGCAAGAAACTTCAGCTTGAGCAATGCTTGAACATCATCGGGCTTTTTTATCGAATGATCAAAGCTTTCCAGAAAAAAGGCAAGCACCAGGGCTGCAAGGATGCCGCCAAACAGGCCCAGAAATAGAACAGCAATTTTTTTAGTCTTGAGCGGCTGCAGGGAATAGATCGGCTGCTGGGCGATGGTGATATTGGATATTTTTTCCAGCTTAAGAGACTGGTCGATGCGCGCCTGCTGCAGGTTCTCGGAAAATTTCCTGTAGCTCTCTTCAAGCGCGGCGCGCTTGCGCTCCATCTTGACCAGATGCAGGTTGTTTTCATTCACATCCTTGAACTGTTCCTTTAGCTGGGAAAGGTTTTCCCTCTGCACATCGAGCCGTGCCTGCAGCGATAAGACCGCGCCTTCTTCGGCTATCTGCTCAAGCTGGAGACCTTCGCGCGACTGCTGTGACATTGAACCGTCAAGGCCTGATCCTGCACGCTGGACAGACAGGGGAAGCATGCCTTGAATTTCCCGAATCTGCCGCCGCACCTCCTGCACCGGTATGCTCGTCTCGGTGTAGGTTGACAGCAGCTCCTGCTCCTTGAGTCTCAGTGCCGACAAACGCCGGGTCATGTCATCTACTGCTATGCGCGAATAAACAGACCCCGTTTCAGCGCCTTTGGCATGCGGCAGCTCGCCGACCTTCGTGTCGAGCAGTTTTGCTTTTGCCTGCGATGAGGCAAGCGAGGATTCGGTCTCGCGCACTTCCTGCTGCAGAGTTGCAAACTGGTCCAGGAAGCGCTGCTCCTGAATAAGCGCTGAGCTTGCCTTGTTTTTAAAATCCTTGATATCGTTTTCAACCTGCTCCAGTTCGCTGCGAAACTTATCGGTCTTTTCATTGATAAACATATAGGAGCTATCGGTAAAATACATGCTTGAATGCTTATCAAGGTAGACCGCAATGAGGCGCTGCAAAAACTCCTGGGCGAATTCCGGTGTCGAGCCCTGAAACGAAACCCTGAAAATGCTGCTGCCCCTCAGGGGAGCGACATCTATGCGGTCCAGGAGATAATCAAGAAGGCCGTCCCGGAGCTTCTGCTTCTCCCGT
>CAYNVA010000111.1:0-7691 GCA_964400575.1 uncultured Thermodesulfobacteriota bacterium
GGAGAGCTTTCTTGCCATATCGGGGCTGCCGGAAACTGCGGCCACCGTCAGAAAATCAGCCCGCAAGCTGTCATGCGGGGCCCCGTCACAGTTCAGCCTGATGGTATTATGAATGTCTTTACCCGCGGGGCGCGCAAGCGGAAGGTTCATTTCCTGAAGGGATTGAAAATCAGTATCGCCAGCAGCTCCGGTGTCGGCAAAAATTGCATGTGCGCCGATGCCAGCTTTGCCCAGAAGTTTGCTATCCTCTGCATAAACTCCGCAAATGCCAACATTAAATATTTGGGTTGGGTGGTAGCGCTCAATTGCCGCAGCGCTTGCTGCGGCTGCGTTTGCCATTCCCGGTCCGCTGGTAATGAGCCGTATGTCGGCCACGGCTCCTGCGGCATGATAGACAGGGAAGTCAAGCAGCGGCCTGTCCTGACGGGCATGCAACTGCTCAATAAGCCAGGCAAGCTCTAACTGGGTCGCAGCAATGACAATAGTTGACATGGGCATGTATAAAATAGATTATTTATCAGAAGTCAGAAGTCGACTTCCGACCTCAGTCCTCCGACCTCTGAAATTATTCCCACCAGCGCAAAAAAGCACCGGCTGAACGAAACATGCTTTTTAATCCCTGCCATTCAAGCATCCGCAGTGTCCGCAGCCAGGTAAGGGGATTGAGATAAAACTGGCGGTATGCCGCAGCGCGGCAGCGGTTTACCGTTTCGGGCGACAGGCCGGGCAGGCGCATGACTGAGCTGCTCTGGCTGAAGCCGGAATAATCCATTATTTTTATCCAGCCCTGGGCAAGAGCCTCTTCATAGAGCAGACTTCCGGGGAATGGCACAGCGCTGTAGAACTGCGCCACGTCAAGCCGCAGGCTGCGCGCGAGTTTTAAAGTTTTTTTCATGGCCGCTTCAGTATCACCCGGCAGGCCGAAGATGAAATGCCCGGCGGTTTTGATGCCTGCTGCCCTGGCAAGAGCAACTGCCGCAGCTGCCTGCTCCACGCGCGTGCCTTTGCGCACCGTGTCGAGCACCTGCTGGTCTGCCGACTCTATGCCGTAGCTTATCATCCAGCACCCCGCACGCGCCATGAGCTTCAGAAGGTCTGCGTCGACGATGTCGATGCGGCTGTTGCAGGTCCAGGCAATGTCAAGCCTGGCATCGAGCATGGCCTGGCAGAGCTCTGCAACATGATGCCGGTCCACCACAAAGGTTTCCGCCCAGAAGAAAAAGTCGCGAACCCCGAAGCGCTCCATGTCGTATGTGATTTCGGCAATGATGTTAGCCGTGGAGCGGGGGCGCAGTTTTTTGCCGTAATAGGTCTGGCAGGTACAGAAGGTGCAGTTGAAGGGACAGCCCCGCTGCGGCGCGATGATGAGAAAGGGGCGGCCCTTGAGAGGCAGCAGGTAGTGCTGGTGTGCCAGCAGATGCCAGGCCGGAAACGGCAGGCTGTCCAGATCATCGATAAAGGGGCGCGCGGGATTTGATACGATCGACCCGGCGGCGTTGCGCCAGGTGAGCCCTGCAATGTCTGCACATGATGTGTCTGATGCGAGTGCGGCTGCAAGCTCCCGGGCGGTCAGTTCGGGCTCATTGCGGATGATGCAGTCAAGGGCAGGCGCCGCATCCAAGCACTCACGGTCAAGGGCAGTGACATGGGTGCCGAAGACTGCGGTTGCACATGCCGGGAGGATCTTTTTAACGGCATCGGCAAGGGCAAGATCGCTTGCAATGGAGGGTGTGCCTGAGCTCCAGATGACAAGCCGGGGATTGAATCGCTGCAGTTCCTGCCGCAGCCCCTCAAAGTCCATGGCTACAGCCGGGCAGTCGATGATGCGAACGGCATGGCCGGCCTTCTCCAGAACGGCGCCGGTCATGGCAAGCGACACGGGCGGCCACAGGGTTCCCCAGACACCCTGCTCCTGCGTGCAGCGGCCTTCGCGGCTGAATTTTTTGTTGCGTTCTGCCGGCGGGTTTAAGAGCAGGATATTCATGGAGTCTGTCATGGTTGTGGACAGCTGAGCGGACAGGGGTGCCGCCCGCACATGCTGTTTAGAAAAAAAGATATTTTATCAGCGTGTAGACATATCTGAAAGCGACTTTTTTGACGCTGATCTTTGAATAGCCCATTTTGCGCGTGTGCTCATGGGAAGGCACCTCAGCCATGCGGAAGCCCTTTTTCAGGGTTCGCATGATCATTTCCTGCTCGATGGTGGTGATGTTTTCCTGAAGTCCCAGCTGCTTCATGACATCGGTTTTGATTGCGCGAAAACCGTTCTGGCTTTCGCTGAGCTTTACCTTGAAGCGCCAGTTTATAAGAGCCGTAATCAGCGAGCTGCCCATAAGCCGAAAAAATTCGTCGAATCCGCCGTGCAGCTCGCTTGAGCCGCCGATGAGCCGTGAGGCCGATACGTGGTCTGCCTCCCCCTTGAGAATCGGGGCGATGAGCTTGGGTATGTCTGCCGGATCGTGAGATCCGTCGGCATCGATAAAGACCGTGATCTCTGTGGTAACGAAATTGATGACATGCCGCAGGGCCGCTCCCTTGCCTTTGCGATTGTCAAGAATGACCCGCACGCCGGCAGCTTCGGCGACTTCGCGCGTACGGTCGGTCGAGTGCCCGTCTACAACCAGAATCTCATCGGCATAGGGGCGAACGCCTTCAATGACATCGGGCAGTGTGTGCTCTTCATTGAGCGTGGGAATGACAATGGTAACTTTCACAGCAGCTCCTTTTCAATCATCCATCTTCAGGACTTTATGATACATATTGAATGAACAATAAAATAAAATTATTTTTAAAAATATATAAAGCTATTGATGTTGTGTCAAGGCGTAATTCGCGGTTCAGGTGAATATTCTGAAGAATGTTGCGATGCCGTGACAAGCGTGAATGCAAGGGCTGCGGCAGCCAGGGGGTAAAAAAGATACATGATGGAGGTCAGCTCCAGCACCCATCCCGTCACAAGGGGCCCTGCGATGGACCCGAGGCCGTAGAAAAAGCTGAACGAAGCGTTTGCCGTGCCGAATTTTTCCGGCGGCACGAGATCGCCGATAAGGGCAAGGGATACGGGATAGAGAGCCCCTGCGACTATGCCCACACAGCAGATAAGGCCGCAGATGGCCCAGTACCCGTGGAAAAAAGTGAATGCGACGGTCGTGCAGACAAGCAGCACCCCGCATGCTTTCAGAACCGCCTGCTTGCCGAACCGGTCGGCGAGCCTGCCTGCCGGGAATGGCGACAGCACGGCTCCGATTGCAAAAAGGGTGAATACCATGCCAAGGCGAGCCCCCCCGAAGCCGAGCCGGTCAAGATAGAGCGATAAAAAAGACGCTATTGAAATTTCCACCACGGCATAACATGCTGCTGCCGTGAGCGGAATTTTCAGCACGCTGATGAGCCTGAAAAAATCATACTCGGTTCTGCTGATGGGAACCTGGTGTTCATGGTATAAGAGCTGCAGTACGGCAATGGCTGCTGCGCAGCTCAGTGCCGCGGCAAGAAAGGGCGCAGCCTGGTTAAGAGCCCAGAGGCTTGTGCCGATCACCGGGCCTGCGGCAAACCCCACGCCGAACACAAGGCCGTAGAGGCCCATATTGGTCGAGCGACGTTCAGGCGGCGATACGGCATTGATGGCTGCCTCGGTCGGGGCAAACAGGAGGGCCGAGCCGATGCCCTGCGCGATGCGGATGAGATAAAACCACGCAAGCGACGGCAGATACGGCATGGCGCACAGAGACGCCCCGAACAGGGCAAGCCCGCACAGGATCATGCGCTTTGACCCGGCCCGTTCGATCCACCTGCCCAGCAGGGAGGTTGCAAGGGTGAACGCGATAAAGTATGTTGTCTGTATCTGGCCGATTGCAGCAGTGGTGGCACCGCAGCTTTTCATGAGCAGGGGTATGAGCGGCGCGGTAAAGCTCATGCCGACGGCAAGCAGAAAGACGGTTGCAAGCAGCGCTGCGAGTTCTTTTGTCATAGGGAACACCCAGTGAAAAATTTGTGTCATTATCGGCATGCCAGGATGATCTGTCAAAACATTTTTGTCTTCAGGGAAACCATCGCCTTTGGCGATGGTTTCCTGAAGAAGGCAACTCCAACACTTCGTGTTTTTTGCTTTCGTCCTTTCAGGGCGAAAGCAAGCCACCCGCTATGCGGGTGGTTGTTGACTTACAAAAACGGTATTTTTGTGATCTGGCGATTGTTTGCCGTGGCCGCAGCAATCCTGCTGGCTGATTGCTCGGGTGATGTTCGCCGCGATTATTATCCCGACGGCGCTCTCAAAATGGAGGTCCAGCTCAAAGACGGCAGGCCGGAGGGCACGGCACGGTATTTCTATCCCGGCGGCAGCATGCAGCGTGTAGAACAGTATGCTGGCGGGGTGCTGCATGGCACGGTATGGCACTATGGGGCATCATGCGTGATGTCCAAAAGAGAGCAGTACCGAAACGGCAGCCTTGACGGGGAAACCCTCACCTTCTTCGACAATGGAAAACGGGCCTTAAAGGCTATGTGGCGGAACGGCATACGCGATGGCCCCTATGTCAGCTATTATGAAAGCGGCGGGATGAAAACCGAAGGCGCCTATAAAAACGGCACTGAGGACGGGCTGCGCATCACCCGTTACCTGAGCGGAAAAATTTTAAAAGAAGAACCGCTGCTGGCAGGCGTTATACAGGGCACGGTAAAAGAGTATTATGAAAGCGGCCCCCTTAAAGTGCAAACTGCATTTCACAGCGGCAGGGCTGAAGGAACGCTCACCGAGTATCATGAAAACGGCGCTGTCTTTCGCAGCGGCGTGTGCCGGGAAGGCTTGCAGGAGGGCGTTTTCATACAGTACGATGCCGACACAACGCTGAGCGCGGAGCTGCCCTACAAGGCCGGGAAGCTTGATGGCATACTGAAAAAATTTTACCCGAACGGCAGCATGTGCAGCCTGACGCCGTATGCTCAGGGCAAGCGAGAGGGCACGGCCACGCGGTATTACCGCAGCGGCACAATGCTTGCCGAAGAGCGGTATGCCGATGATATGCGTGAGGGGGACTCGGTTGATTATTTCGAAAATGGCAGGGTGGAGGCTGCTGAGAGCTATCACGGGGGCCTGCCTGAGGGCCCGTGCAGAATCTATGACCGCACGGGCAGGCTGCAGCGGCAGCATCAAATGGTTCGCGGCCTGCTTGCGGGCCCTGCAGCGATTTATCATGAAAACGGCGTTCTGGCTGCCGAGTTTCAGTATGAAAACGGCAGGCTCAATGGCCCGGCTCGCTGGCAGGACGAGCGCGGACGACGTATCTGCCAGGAGAACTATCGCGACAACATGCTTGAAGGCGTGCTGCACATCTGGTATCCCGGCAGGGGCATTATGGAAGAAAGGCTTTACACAGCAGGAAGGCCCGACGGGCTTACCAGGTATTATGACGACCTCGGACGCCTGACCGGCGAGACGGTTTTTGCCGCCGGAGAGCCGGCAGAGGCGCGCGAGTTTTTCGAAAACAGCAGACTGCGCGTTCTTGAATCATATACAGGGGGTGAGCTTGTCAGCAGAAAGACATTTGACCCCGCGGGCAGGATCACGTCAGAGGAGGTTCTGGCCCCGGAGGATAAAAATCAGAATGCAGAATCCAGGAGCCAGAATCCAGAATCCAGAATTAAAGACTTGGAATTCATCATGAAAAAATAGCGGAAATGTTGCAGTATCTTATTGTCAGGAAAAAACAAACAAACCCTTTGAAGCTGCTGTGTCTTCAATGCTGAATTTTGACTACTGACTACTGGATTCCGGCTTTTGACTTCTTCACTAAAGGATCTTAAACAATGCATCAGTTGAAACTGCCATTTCCTGCGACGCATGATGAAAAGCATGTTGTTGCCTATCTCCAGAAAAAGACCGGCAAGACAATTTCTCTTGTGGTCACTGAAAATGCAACCTCCATGATTTCTTTCCGAAAAAAGGCTGAAAGCGTGGCGCTGCGGCTGCACCGCCTGTTCCTGGGCTCCGACACCTGCATTCTTGATGAAATCGCCGGATTTATAAAAAACCGCCGCTGTCCCATGAAGCATACCCGGGCGTTCATCAGCAATAATCGGCATGCCCTGAAATCACCGGCTCCGCGCCGCATTACCATAAAGGCCTGCGGCAAGCAGTATGATCTTACCCCGATTTTTGACGGGCTCAACAGGCGCTATTTCGACGGGGCGGTGTCCTCGGCCATTACCTGGGGCCGCAGGGGGGCGCGCCGTTTCCCTGCCCGCCGCACCCTGGGCACGTATCTGGAAGAGCGCAACCTTATACGCATCAACCCCGTTCTGGACAGCCGCCGCGTGCCGCTGTTGTATCTTGAGTTTATCGTCTATCATGAAATGCTTCATGCCGTTATGGAAAGCGAGGTCAAAAACGGCAGGCGCAGCATTCATGCCAAAGAGTTCCGCCGGAGGGAAATGCTTTTTGAACAGTATGACCGTGCCGTACAGTGGGAGCGCGAACACCGGTAGCACTACTATCAGTGCACATACAGGTCAAGTATTGCAGCACCTTGAAGATGGAACTGCATATTGTGATGGGTTTCAGGGGGGAGAATCCAGTAGCCAGTAGTCAGAATTCAGACCAGAAGACACATCGGCTTCCAGCATTGAAAGTAAATTTAATTTTCCATATATCGAATTAATCTGCCGGAATTAAAAAAACACCAAAGGAATGCGATTTCTTACGGACAATCAGATCCTGAAACGTTTTTACTGTTCCCCCCCTGCTTCTGAATTCTGACTCCCGGAGGCTGGCTTCTGGTTTTCATGCTCCACAGATTTTAGCCAGGAGGCGTTCTTTCTTACAGCAGGAGCAGGCCTATATAGTTTTTGCAGATTGCAGCGTCTCATGGTACTATTTTTTGTACTGCAGGGCGCACGCCCACAACCATGCTTTTGGAGTAGACAGTATGCTTATAGTGATGGAAAAAGACGCCACGCAGGCGCAGATTGATGCGGTCATAGACACCATTAAGCAGCTGGGGTTCACCCCCGCACCAATCCCGGGATCCCAGCGCACCGCCATCGGCATCCTTGGCAATGCCGGGCCCATCGATCCGGGCAATTTTATCGCCCTTGACGGCGTGAAGGACGCCATACGGGTTTCCAAGCCCTTTAAGCTTGTAAGCCGTGAAGTCAAACCTGAAAATACAGTGATTACGGTGGGAGGCCAGGCGATCGGTGGCGGCGACCTGGCCGTGATGGCCGGGCCCTGCGCCGTTGAGAGCCTTGAGCAGTGCCTTATTATCGCCGAGGCCGTCAAAAAGGCGGGGGCCACGATTTTCCGGGGCGGCGCGTTCAAGCCGCGCACATCGCCCTACAGCTTTCAGGGCCTGGAGGATAAGGGGCTTGAGATACTTACCGAGGTGCGCAAGCGCACCGGCCTTGCCATTGTGACCGAAGCCGTTGATCATGATGTGCTTGAGCGGGTCGAGGCGGTGGCGGACATCATACAGATCGGCGCGCGCAACATGCAGAACTTCAGCCTGCTTAAGCGCGCAGGCAAAAGCTCAAAGCCGATCCTTCTGAAGCGTGGTATGTCTGCTACGATCGACGAGTTTCTCATGGCCGCCGAGCATATCATGTGCCAGGGCAACCACCGCATCATCCTGTGTGAGCGGGGTGTGCGCACGTTTGCGGATCACTCGCGCAACACGCTTGACCTGAGCGCCATACCT
>CAYNVA010000112.1:0-18544 GCA_964400575.1 uncultured Thermodesulfobacteriota bacterium
GGTCGGCCCTCATACGAACGTCGAGACGTTGAACCTGCATTATATACTCCTGTTTTCCACCGGAGTCGGCCTGGTCGTCAGCTATAACATGGAAAAACGGGAGCGGATAAATTTCATAAAGCTCAGGATAATCATCGAGCAGTTCTCTGGTCGTTCGGCCACCGGCGAGAGCTTTAAGAATCTGATCAACAGTAATTCTCATGCCTCGTATCGTCGGTTTGCCGACCATCACATCAGAATCAATCGTAATTCGTTCAAATGTTTTTTTGTCGGGCATACTGTTTCTCCCTCCATATATGGCTAACTCCCTTGCCGAACGGCAAGGCCAACGGTGCTATCGGGGTTACTGACACTATCTTTTAAATTGCAGGAGTCATCAAGCTTATTTTAAAAAATCAGTTTGCTTCATACCATGCTGATGCTGCTTTGTCTATGAAAAGGCTCTTAAGGTTATGATGAAAAAACAAATAGTTAAACTTAAAACGGCAGGGGTGTTTACTTGGACGTAATAAAGGCCGATATTCCTTCCTTCTTCTCAAGCTCTGCTGCCATTTTCTGCGCATCTTCAAGATTTTTGTATTTGCCGATGCGCACCCGGTAGACCACGCCCTTATCCGGAATTGTAATCTTCACGATATGCGAGTCATAGCCCTTGGCTGCAAGGGAGCTTGAAAATGCCGATGCAACTTCGTTGTTTTGGAACGATCCGAGTTGCAGCGTATAGGTAAGGGGCTCAGACAAAGAACCGGATGGATCAGATTGCTGCGCAGCGGCAGTCACCGCAGCTTTTATTTCAGCTACGCGCTGGGCCGCAGATGGCGCGGGAGCAGGCGGCATTTTCCCCTCCGGTGTCTGCGAAAGCCACGGCCGGCCGCTGCCGGCGGTTTTATTGTCGGCCGCTGCTCCGGGCTGTTTTGCACCCCCGGCTGAAACAGCTGCCGGAGGCAACGCAGCACCCGGCCTTTTTGCAGATTCTGGCTGGGGCATGACGTCCGGCTTTTTATTCAAAAGCGTTTCAAAAAAACTCAAGTAGAGGGAAGTCGGCTTGTCTTTCTGCCCGTTGCCGGTCAGCGGCATGCCCCGGTCGGCATAGGGCTGAAGCCTGGGGTCGGTCGGCGGATCTGTTTTTTTTGCGGCAAACATGTCAACAAGATAACCAGAGGCGAAAAAAAGACCGATGGTTATGGCAACCCCGATAGCAATCTTTATCGCCTGTGTTATGCAGCTGAAAAAAAAACGAACTATTCCCATTGTATCCGATTGTAAACAATAAACTGTTTGGTCATTTAAACTCAAAGGGTTCTACAACTATATTAAGAAAAGGAAGTCAGAATTCAGTAGTCAGAATTCAGAATAAAAGACCCACAGGGTTCAAGGCGTTTACTTTTTTCTCCCCAACAATCTTAGATACTAAACTCTTCCGATCTTGTTCTTATGCTGACTTCTAACTCATTCATTCCAAGTCCTTAGTTCTGCCTTCCGGCTTCTGGCTTCTGGCTTCTGACTCCTGACTTCTGACTCCTGACTTCTGGCTTCTGACTTCTGGCTTCTGACTTCTGACTTCTGACTCCTGACTTCTGCCTTCCGACTTCTGGCTTCTGACTCCTGACTTCTGCCTTCCGGCTTCTGCCTTCCGGCTTCTGACTCCTGACTTCTGACTCCTGACTCCTGACTTCTGGCTTCTGACTTCTGGCTTCTGACTTCTGGCTTCTGGCTTCTGACTTCTGGCTTCTGACTCCTGACTTCTGGCTTCTGACTTCTGGACTCTTACATCTTCTCCGGGGCCGATACCCCCAGAAGCGCAAGACCGTTTTCAAGCACCGTCTTTATGCTGCTCACAAGGTTAAGACGCGCGGCGCTGAGTGCCTTGTTGTCGCTCAGAACGCGATGTTTGGCGTAATAGCTGTGAAACTGTCCCACAAGCTCCATGAGATATGCCGGCACGCGGTGCGGCTCGGCAGCAAGTGCGCTTCCGGCAACAAGCTCGGGAAACTGCGCAAGCTTCTTTATGAGTTCGCGCTCCTCGGCTTCGACAAGAAGCCCGGCATCAATATCATCAAACCGCGCACAGTCAACACCCTTCTCCCCTGCCACGGCGATCATGCTGCAGATGCGGGCATGTGCGTACTGCACATAATACACCGGGTTTTCATCGCTCTGCTTCTTTGCCACTTCAAGGTCAAAGTCCAGCTGCGCGTCTGACCGGCGGGTCAGGAACATAAACCGAGCGGCATCGCTACCTACTTCTTCGATCACTTCCCGCAGGGTGACAAACTCACCGCTTCTGGTCGACATGGCCACCGGCTGGCCGTCACGCAGCAGATTTACCATCTGCACGAGAATTACGCCCAAGGCGTCCTGAGGCAGGCCCATGGCCTTCAAAATCGCGGCAAGGCGAGGCACATAGCCGTGATGATCAGCGCCCCAGATATCGATCACCCGCTGAAACCCGCGCTGAAATTTATTTTTATGATAGGCGATGTCTGAAGCAAAATAGGTGGTTCGACCGTCAGTACGCACCATAACGCGGTCCTTTTCATCGCCGAAGTCCGTGGCCTTGAACCACAGAGCGCCTTCTGATTCATAGGCAAGTCCTTTTGCCTTCATCTGCTCAAGGGTGTTCGGCACATCGCCGGAGTCAAAAAGTGTTTTTTCGGAAAACCAGGAATCAAACTTTACGCCGAACAGCTCCAGATCATCCTCAATGCCCTGCAAAATGGTCGAGGAGGCAAACTGCGTGCACAGGCCTATTGCTTCATCTTCGGGCATCTGCAAAACCTTATCAGCCTGCCGCAGTATCAGGTCGCGGGCTATGTCAAACAGGTACTCGCCCTTATACAGCCCCTCTTCGGGAAACTCGACCTCTTTTTTTAAAAGCTGCTGGTAGCGCAGATACAGCGATAGCCCGAGATTCTGCATCTGATTGCCGATATCATTTATATAATACTCGCGCACCACGTCAAAGCCGGCAAATGCCATGACTCGGGCAAGTGCGTCGCCCAGAGCAGCCCCCCTGCCATGGCCGATATGCAGAGGCCCCGTGGGGTTGGCGCTCACGAACTCCACCATCACCCTTCTGCCTTTGCCGACCTGGCAGGAACCGAAACGCGGGCCCAGCTGCTCAATATCTTTTAAAATTGCATGCCAGGCATCCTGTTTGAGATAAAAATTGATGAAGCCGGGCCCGGCTATTTCAAGTTTCTCTATAACCGGATCAGCCCCTTGAAGCCTTGCAACCAGGCTCTGTGCAATTTCTCGCGGCGGTTTCATCTGGCTTTTGGCAAGCATCATGGCAACGTTAACGGCCAGGTCACCGTGCTCACGGCTCCGGGGCGCTTCAACCACAAACTCGGGAAGCTCTCCGGTAAAAATGCCTTCGCTGCGGCATGCGTCAAAAACCCGTGCAATGATCGTTCTGATTCTTTCCTTCATGATCCTCTTGAGAGTAAATAAGACTGCTCTATAAAGTAACAGTGCCCGTACAGAGGCACTGCATAACGTAAATGTCTTATCCGCTTCATTCTGTTTAGTCAAGACAAATGCTCAAAACCGCATGCTGAAAACAAAACCATTTTATTGTTTTATAAAAAAACAAAAAGTGCTATTTTCACATCGAACAAAATGACAAGGGCGCATGCACACACCATGTTCATCCTGCATACAGACACGGACGACCTCGGCAACCCGCTTCGGGGCGGACAGCCTGTGCGCACCTATGAAATCAACTCGCGTCTTGGCGAGCGGCACGACATAACGGTTTTAACTTCAGTGTACAAAGGGTGCAGGCGCCGCGAAACACGGGGCAGCCTGCAGTACCGGCGCGTCGGCTTCCGTCTGCCGCCCTTCGGCCTGTCGCCGCACATGAGTTTTCTGGCCAGCCTTGGACCGGCCGTCAGGGCCATGCGGCATGACCTGATTGTTGAAGAATTCACTCCACCGGTGGGATTCTGCATGCTGCCGTGGTGGACCGGCAGGCCCGTGATATCCATGGTGCAGTGGTTTTTTTTTAACACCTGGGAGCAGCGCTACCATCTGCCGTTTTCGCGCTGGATGCGCGGCATCGCAGCACGGGGCCGCTACCGCTATTTCATCGCGCAGACCCGCGCCATGAGCAGCACGCTGCGCGAGCTTGCCCCGCAGGCGCTCATCAGGACAATTCCCTGCGGCATCAGCCAGAGCGCCTTCATCAAGGCCAGTGAGCAGGCAGACTACGCGCTGTTTCTGGGCAGAATCGACCGGCAGCACAAGGGGCTAGACCTGCTGCTGGAGGCATGGAGCAGGTCGTGCGCCGCAGCCGGCATCCCGCTGATTATCGCCGGCGAAGGCCCTGACAGGCCCGCACTCGAACAGGAGGCTGCTGCACGCGGCCTGAGCAGGCTTATCCGGTTTACCGGCCGTGTCGAGGAAGCGGCAAAGGCCGGGCTTTTGAGCGGGTGCCGATTCATGGTGATGCCGTCACGGTTTGAGACCTTCGGCATTGCAGCCCTTGAGGCCATGGCCGCGGAAAAGCCGGTTGTTGTCTTTGCTATCGATCATCTGGACGAAGTGGTCCGGCCCGAATGGGGCGCCGTGGTGCAGCCCTTTGATACCGGGGCTTTTGCCCGGGCCGTCTGCGGATTGTGGACAAACAGTGACAGATGCCGCAGTCTTGGCGCAGCTGCGCGGCAGGCTGCCACGGAATATCTCTGGGACAGGATTGCCTTGCAGCAGGAGGCTTTTTACGTGGAAGTGCTTGCAGCACATCGCGAACAAACGGTCAGAAATCACTAAAAACGGGTAATGCAGCCGATGAAATTCGCCCTCTATCAGCCATGGATTTATGTCAAAGGAGGTCTTGAGCGGTCGCTGCTCGAGCTTGTGTCGCGAAGCCGCCACCAGTGGCGCATCTACACAAGCCATTACGAGCCGCACAACACGTTCAGCCAGTTTGCAGGGCTGGGCGTAACGCAGCTGGGCACTGTATCAGTTGACCGTAAAATCTCCACGGTCTTCATATCGGCACTGCAGATGCTCAGGCTGAAGGTGCCCACTGAAGGCTGCGACGGCCTGGTAATCTGGTGCGACGGCATCGGCGACCTGCTGACCTTCCGCAATGCGAGCCTGCCGACCTATACCATCTGCAGCACGCCCTTGCGCCCCGTCTTCGACCCGGTCTACGAGCGGCTCGCCTACGGCGCCCGCGGCATCGCCGGCAAGGCCGCATACAAAATTTTCAAGACCGCATTCCGTTTGATTGACCGGCTGGCATGGAAGCGCTATACTGGAGTCATCGCAACCAGCGCCGAGGTCAGGCAGCGCATCATCGCAGGCGGGCTCTACACGGACTGCCCGCGCATGAAGCTTTTCTACCCGGGCATCGACTGGCAGGCCCTTGAGACAGAGGTCAGCTATGAGCCGATACTGCTCGTGCCGGGCCGCATCATGTGGACAAAAAATATCGGGCTCGCCATCGATGCCTTCCGGCAGGCGGCACTTCCCGCGCCATGGCGGCTGGTGGTTGCGGGCTTTGTAGACCTCAAAAGCAGGCCGTATCTGGCCATGCTCCGGGAGCGCAGCGCGGGCCTTGCCGTTGATTTCGTCAATTCGCCGGGAGACGCCGAAATGGCGGCCCTGTATCGCCGCGCATCGGCAGTGCTTTTCCCGCCGCTCAATGAAGACTGGGGCATAGTTCCCCTTGAAGCAATGGCATACAAAAAGCCCGTGCTGGCAACAGCCGGCGGCGGCCCGCTTGAAAGCGTGCGGGACGGCGAAACGGGTTTTCTGCTGCCCCCTGATGGAGCTGTGTGGGCCTCTGCCCTGCAGCGGCTGGCCGCGCAGCCCGGGCTTGTCGAAAAAATGGGCCTTCAGGCCCGCGAGCATGTACGGCGTTTTGACTGGTCGCAGTTCGTCTCAGGCATCGACGACGCATTTGAGCAGTGGACACAGGAAGATGCCCGGCGAACCCAAAGATAAACTTCTACGATAAAGGAAAGCCTATGAACAGCACACTGCACACCGATGCTCCCTGCGCGACGGACATGAGAAACAAGCCGCCAGCGCCTGTATCGCCCCGTGAAATAGCCGTAAAGCTTTTCTTCCGCTTCAGGCTCTTTCTCATCTGCACGATTGCCGTCACGCTGACCACGCTGGTGCTGACAATCCTGATTCCGCCCACCTACACGGTGACGGCCAAGCTGCTCATAAAATACGAAACCGAAAACCCCTTTTTCGGCGAAATAGCAACGCAGAAGCTCCAGATCGTGTCGGGCAGAAGCAATGCCGAGATCATCAGAAGCATTGACCTGTGCCGCAGCGTTGTTGAATCCCTGCAGCTGGGCAGGGCAGATATCGACCGGCCGGCTTACAAAAGGCTCATCGAATACCTGCTGCTGCCGTTCACCCTTTTCAGCTCCTCGGACAGCAAGCAAAAGACGGCCGTTCTCGCCGATAATCTCAAGCAGTCCATTGAAACGAAAACCATACAGAAGGACCGCACCGAACTGGTCGTGAGCGACGAGCTCATTGAAGTCACGGTTCCGTCGCCGAACAGAAGCAAGGTGGCGACCATAGCCAACACCCTGTGCAAAAAATTCATCGACGAATACTACAAAAACTCCGAGGCGGAAGCTCAGCGCGCCTATGAATACCTGACCGATCAGGCCATGAAGGCGGAGTCGGATCTCGACTCGCTGCAGACCGGTGCAGCAGGCACGGCCGCAGCAACGGCAGTGCCCGGCTTTTCATTCAATGAGGCCGGCGACAAAAATATCAGCGCCAACCCGCTTGTGGAAAATCTTTCCAACCAGGTGGCGCGGCTGCAGGTCGAGCTGGGGCGGCTGCGCCATGTCTATACCGAAAACTCGCCCGAGGTGCAGCGCGCCCGCGACGAGCTTGACCGTGCGCGTGTGCTGCTGCAGAAAAACGAGTCGCAGGAAACAGCCAAATCCATGCTCAATATCATCCGCACCAAGCGCCAGCAGGCGTTCATGACCCTGCAGCTGTACAAGCACAGGCTCATCCCCATCTCCATCGTCGAAGAGGCACTGCCGCCGACTTCATCGGGAACAGCCATTCTCATCCGTTTTCTCATCAACGCCCTGCTGGGGCTCGCCGGCGGCATGACGCTGGGCCTCGCCCTGGTGATTTTATTCACCGCTCTGGATCACCGGATTTACGCAAGCTGGGAGCTGGAGAAGGAGCTGGGGCTCAATGTTCTGTGCAGCATACCGGCAATCGAAAAGCAGGGGCCGCTCTTCTCGAGCCTTACCGAGCTGCCGCTGCCGGAAGCGACATCCGGGCTCATTCAGGTGCTCGGCAAGCTCGACCTTATCGGCAGGGACATGGGCCGCGTGATGCTGGTCACCAGCCCCACCTCGGGCGAGGGCAAAACAACCCTGGCGCTGCAGCTTGCCTGCGCGCTGTCGCGCGACAAGCGAACCAACGTTCTGCTCATCGATGCGGCGCTCAAGAGCGGCGGCCTGAGCAGCCTCATCCCCCATGAGGGTGTCGAGGGCATGGTAGACGTTCTGAAAAACGAACGCACCATCGCCGAGGTCCTGCGCCCCACAGCCATTAAAAATCTGTCCTTCGTGCCCACCGGCACTATCGGAAACCGGCTGGAGCTGGGCTTCTTCAAAAAAACCCTGCACGAAGCCATAGCCGCCATACGCCCCGGCTATGACGTCATCATTATCGATGCCGCGGGACTGCTGGTATCGCCCGAAGCGCCGCTGCTTGCCTCTGAGGCTGATGCTGTTCTCATGACCATCAAGGCCGGCGCCACGCATAAAGAACCGCTGCGCAATGCCCTTGAGCTGCTCGGGCAGCTCGGCATCTGCTCCTGCGACGCTGTTCTGAACTTCAGGCGCTTCCCGATTCCGCCGGCCTTTTACAGGAGCATTTAAATATGGCCTCTGCGCAGGCCGATTCAACGGCGCACACCAGGCAGGCCGAGCTGCTCTGCGCAGCCGGTGCAAGCGTGCTGGTCGGCACGGCTATCATCGTCGCAGGCGACTTGCCCCGGGCCTATCAGGGCGCGCTCATCGGTGCGGCCGTGGGCAGCGTCATACTTGCGGCTGCGCGCAACCGCACCCTGACGCTTGCCGTGCTCTGGGTGCTGCTGCATCCGCTGAGCATAGAAAAAGTATTCCTTTTCGGCACCCCCCTGCTGCCGTCCTTTCTGCCGCCGAGCATCGTGGTCTCAGCCTCTGACGTGGCCTTCGTCGCGCTGTTTGCGGTCATGATCCTCAAATCGATATTTACCGCCGGCAGACCGTTCACCTGGCCTTCTCTTGCCACCCCGTTTGCGGCGCTCGCGCTCTGGACGGCCCTCATGGCCATGCGCACGCCCTCAATGCAGTCGGCGCTGGCAACGGTTCAGGCCCTGAAAATGCTTCTGTTCATCGTCGTGTTCAGCTCGGCGATCACGACCCGTCGTGAACTCACCATCCTGCTGGGAGCCATGGCCGTGGCCATAGGGCTCCAGTCCCTGCTGGTGCTGCGGTTTTACCTCACCGGTCAGAGCATCTCCTTTGCCGCTGCGGTGGCGGGAGCCCCCATCAGCTTTTCCGGATCAGCCGGCGAAAATGTGGTCAGGGCAATCGGCACGGTGGGGCATGTGAACCAGCAGGCATCCTTCCACGCTTTCTTCACCCTGCCGCTGCTGGGTTTGTTTGCCCTTCCCCGCAGGTGGCTCAAGACACTGCTGTTTGCCGTCATCGCGCTGAGCCTGTTTGCCATCATCGTCACCTACTCGCGCACGGCCTGGCTTGCAATCGCTGTGGGTGGCATCGCCGTGGCCGTCGCGGCCTGGCGCACGGGCAGAATTCAGGGCTACAGCTGGTTCTATCTCGGCCTGGCGCTGCTTATCGTCTGCGGCATCTGCGCGGCAAACTACCGCCCCATCATCGACCGTCTGCTCATCGGCGATCAGGGCGCCACGGCATCGCGCTCACGGGCGGTGGCTCTGGCCCTTGACCTTGCCGCTGCCCACCCGGTGGCGGGGGTCGGCCCGGGGCACTTTGTTTCTGAATCTCTGCACCTGTACCCCCATGACCGGATCGGAACCACCTGGCTGAAAAAAGACGAGGTCTCTGAAGCCCGGCGGTACGGACGCATTGAAATCGTCGAGGTTGTGGACGAGCGCACCAGCACGCTCTATGTCGTTCCCCTTGCCGTGCACAACAAATTTCTGCTTGTCCTGGCGGAGCTCGGCAGCATCGGCCTTGCGCTCTTCCTCTGGTTCCAGCTGGCGGTCCTGGCCTCGCTGGTCAGAGGGCTGCGCAGATGTTCGGGCGCGTATCTCTGGGCGGGCATCGGCATCATGGGCGCATTTTTCGCCACGCAGGCGTATATGGCCTTTGACCTTTTTTCCGACGACAAGCCCATGGCCATTCTGCTGTTTACCGCCATCCTTGCCGCCTGCTATGAGCGCACCGTCTCCCGCGAGGCGCGATCGTGAACCTGCCGCAAGGCATCCTGCGGGGCAGCTTTTCGCTGACGCTGGTCAGGATAGCCTCATCGGGCTGCGCATTCCTGCTGTTCTGGTTTGTGGCGCGCAGCTCAGCCGGCGATCTCGGGGCCTTCCGCACCATCTTCGTTTTTTTTCTGCTGACCGAGTTTCTGCCGCTGCTGGGCATGAACCAGTTTCTTATCCGCGAAGTGTCGCTCAATACAGCCCGGGTACGCCACTACCTGCTCCATGGCGGGCTGTTCGCCATGGCCGTCTCGGTGCTGGTCATGCTGGGGCTTGCCGGGCTTGCCCTCCGGGGCGGCTACAGCCATGTCATATCAAGCGGGCTTCTGCTGATATCGGCTGCCATGCCCGCCACCGCCATCGTGCTGTGCTGCCAGTCGATACTGGTGGGCCAGGGCCTGGCCGCAACCATGGGACTGCTGCAGGGGGCTGAAACCCTGCTGCGCACCACGGGCGGCATTGCCGTGCTGCTGGCGGGCGGCACCGTCATCGAGGTGGCGGCGGTCATGACCGCTGCGCGCTGGCTGATGCTGTGGCCCTGCTGGAGGGCGCTTGCCGGCTTGATGCGCCCGGATGAGCCCTGGCGGCTTGAATCTGCCTTTGTGCGTGAATTCATGGGCCAGACGCCCCTGTTTGCCGCCATCATGTGCCTGTACCTTGTTATCCGCTACGCCGCGCAAATCATGCTCCCGAGGATCAGCGGCGACAGCGCCGCAGGCTATTTTGCCGTAGGCTACCAGATACTGGACATCGCCGTTCTGCTGCCGACGGCTTTTGCCATTACGCTCATGCCCCTGTTTGCCCGCACGGCGCGCCTGTCCATGCCTGCCCTGGCCGATACCTGCGGCCATGCCGTCAGGGCCATTCTGTTTGTCACCGCCCCCTGCTGCATGCTCATCTTTTTTGCCGCCGGGCCCCTCATCGGCCTGATCTTCGGCGCGCGGTACGCCCCGTCGGTGCCCGTGCTCAGAACTATCATCTGGGCCTGCGCAATCATGGCGGTCGACCAGGTCATGTCCACTGCGCTCATCGCAGCCGGCAGGCAGAGAATCGACCTGCTCACGCTGGCAGCGGGAAGCGCGGGCATGGCAGCTGCCCTTGGCCTGCTGATTCCGCGCGGGGCTGAGCTGGGGGCTGCGCAGGGGCTGCTTGCGGGGATGCTGCTTGTCATAGCCGTCCGGTGGGCGCTGAGCGCGCGCGTCATGCCCGGCCTCACACTTGTTCGCGCCGCAGCACCGCCGGCTGCAGCAGCAGCCTGCATGGCGCTTGCGTTTTATGCGGCCCGTGACCTATACTGGATAGCGCAATGCCTGATCGGTGCCGCGGTCTACGGCGCTTGCTGCGCGGTCATGATCCTGCGCATGCCCGGCATGGTTGCCGGGCTGCGGCAGCTGCTCATAAGCACTGATGCAAAGGATGCACGCCATGACATTTCGCCGGACAGTCTATCTTATTAAAAAAGATATGCTCCGCCGCATCTGGTGCGACGGCAACGAGCCTTCGGGGCTGCGCATCCTGTCGGTCATGCTCTCGCCTGCCGGCATGGCCGTGACCATCTTCCGTCTCCAGAGCTATTTCTTGGACCTGGGCCTGTACCCGGTCAGCAAAATACTGGCAGTGCTCAATATCATACTCTATGGCGTTGAAATCGACCCGGCAGCCCAGATCGATGAGGGCCTGGTTCTGGGCAATGCCAACGGCATTGTGCTGCACCGGCTGGTGCGCATCGGCAAAAACTGCCTGCTCATGCATCAAAACGGCATCTCCCCGAACTGCACAGCAGGCTTTGTTGTCATGGGCGACAATGTCACGGTGGGCGCAGGCGCTAAAATTATCGGCGTCCTGACTATCGGGGATCACTGCGTCATCGGCATGAATGCCGTTGTCACAAAATCGCTGCCGCCCTGCTCCGTGGCCGTTGGCGTACCGGCCCGCGTCATCAAAACCATTGATCCTGCAGCGCCGGACTCCGCGCGGTACGGGAAGCCTGCGCCGGCGCAGTGCAGCGCCCCCCCTGCCCCGGCAGACGCCGGCGGGTTTCGCCGCACGCTGGAGCTGATCGGCTCTGACATGCAGCACCGTGCGCTCATCGACGGCAAGCCCTTTTCATGGTTTTCCTATGTAAAACTGTTCCTGAATCCGGCGCTGCTTGCTGTCGTTATTTTTCGTTTCCAGCACTATTGCACCGGCAGGGGGTGGCACCTGCTCACAGGTTTCCTGGCTGGTGTCAACACCATCTTTTTTTCAGTTGATATTGCGCCGCTGGCCGAAATCGGGCCCGGCTTCGTCATCGCCCATGCCAATGGCATCGTCATCGACCAGCACGTGACCATAGGCGCAAACTGCATCGTGACGCTCCAGAACAGCATTACCGCCGGGCAGCAGCCGGGCCGCGACGCCGGCCAAAGCCGGGCGGTTCTGGAGGATAATGTCCTGGTGGGGGCAGGGGCCCGCATCGCCGGCAATATCAGAATCGGACACAACAGCCTGGTCGGCATGAACGCCGTGGTCACCAGCAGCGCGCCGCCCTGTTCACGGCTGGCAGGCATTCCTGCAACCATCGTGGGCCGCACCGATGAAGGCCCGACACCGGATGAGGCCGGGCAGAGCACATGACGCGCTGCGACCTGTCCATCATCATCGTCAGCTACAATACCCGGGACCTGCTGCAGGGCTGCCTTGCAAGCGTTTTTGCAGCAACCCGCGGCATATCCTTTGAGGTGATCGTCGTGGACAATGCCTCAAGCGACGACAGCACAGCAATGCTTGCATCCAGCTACCCGCAGGTGCGGGTCATCCGCGCTGCAGCCAATGCGGGATTCGGAGCCGCCAACAATATCGGGGCCGAGGCTGCCTGCGGCAGGCACCTGCTGCTGCTCAACAGCGATGCGGTGCTGACTGCCGACACGGGCGCAGGGCTTGCGGCTTTTCTTGACCAGCATCCCGATGCGGGATGCGTCGGCCCGCGCATCGAACTCATGGACGGCAGGCCCCAGCCCCGCAGCTTCGGCAGCCAGCCGTCGCTGCGCGCGCTGTTCAATGAAACATTCCTGCTGAGCAGGCTTTTCCACGGCTCATCCCTGTTTCCTGCCATCTGCAGCGACATGCCCGAAGGCAGGCTGTCGCTGGTCGGCTGGGTGTCGGGCGTGTGCATGGCCCTGCCCCGCAGCGCCTACCGGCAGGCGGCAGGATTTGACCCGGGCTATTTCATGTACGCCGAAGACATGGATCTGTGCCTGCGGCTGAAAAAACTGGGCTGGGCAACCTATCATATCGATGACTTTCCCGTGCGCCATCTTTTGGGCGGCAGCACAAAAACAGATGCCGAGGCCGTGCGCAACAGCCTGCTGCAGCAGCGCAATTTCCTGCGCCTGCTCGGCTCGGTCATGAGCAGGCGCAGCTGTGCTGTGGCGCGGCTGCTTCTAGCTGCAGGCCTTATGCTGCGCATCGTGGCGGGTGTCGGGCTTGCAGCAGCAGGCCGGGGCAGTCTGCTGCTGCGGACATCACGGGCCCGTCTTGCCGACCTCGTGTCGACAAGGAGCCTGCCATGCGCATAGGCATCGACGCCCATGTGCTGGGCAAAGGCATCGGCGGCGCTGAGCGCTATGTGGCCAAGCTCGTGCAGCTGCTGCCGCTGGCGGCCCCTGAGCACGAGTATGTGGTTTTTGCCGACACAGCGGCTGCAGCCGCGCTGCGGCCTCCGGGCAATGTACGCATTGTTGTTCCTGCCGCCCGCGACCCCCTGATTGCGCGGCCGGTGCTTCTTCCCCTTCTGGCCCGGCGGCACAGGCTCGACGTGCTGCAGGTGCAGCGCATTGCCCCGCCCCTGCCGGGCTGCAAAATAATGCTCACCGTGCATGACCTGCTGCCGATTGCCTGCCCGGCCGATCACCGCGGGTTCAGAAATATGCTCATCCGGCTGCTCACGCCAGCCAGCATCAGGGCCGCCCATCACGTCGTCACGGTGAGCCGCACCATGGCAGCCCTGATCACTGAGCGGTACAGACTCCAGCCCGGCCGCGTGAGCGCCGTCTATAATGGTGTGGATCATGACCTTTTCACTCCGCAGCTCACGGCTCCGGACGGGCAGCGGCTCAGCCGTTTCAACATCAAAAATCCGTTCATTTTGTATGTGGGAGCAATCGAGCCGCGCAAAAATCTTGCTATCCTGCTGGAAGCATTTAAAATAGTGCGTGACGCGCGTGGGGGAGCGGTTGATCTGGTGATTGCGGGCATGACACGATCGGCAGACTACGGCGCTTCCCTTGAAGGCCTTGCAGCCAGTCTGGGCATAGCAGGAGCCCTGCACCG
The DNA here is from genome assembly GCA_964400575.1 of uncultured Thermodesulfobacteriota bacterium. Taxonomy (GTDB): domain Bacteria; phylum Desulfobacterota; class WTBG01; order CAIYCZ01; family CAIRTM01; genus CAIWCT01. Next base: position 13,766 of record CAYNVA010000112.1, read on the forward strand.
CACCGGTTTTATACCTGATGCCGACTGCGTGGAACTCATGCATGCCGCGCAGGTGTTCGTAGCGCCGTCGCGCGGCGAGGGCTTTGATCTGCCGCCCCTTGAGGCCATGGCCTGCGGTGTGCCCGTGGTCTGCTCAGACATCGACGTGCACCGCGAGCTGTTCACCGAAGCGGCGGCATTCTTTAAAACCGACTCGGCGCAGAATCTGGCAGAAGCCCTGCAACGGGTATGGGACAGCACTGAACTGCGCAGCGCCCTGCAGCGGCAGGGCCTGGCAACAGCACAAAAATTCACCTGGGAGAATACGGCATGCAATCTGGCGCGCCTGTACAGGAGCATCGCAGCGGACCTGAAAGCCTGACCTGCCGGCTCGGGCGCCTGCTGCTTGATTCAGGCACGCAGGCCCTCCTGCTGCACCGGGCCGCCCACTGGCTGTGGCAGCAGCACATGCCGCTGCCGGCCGCGGTGCTGCGGCGGCTCAATATCAGCCTGACCGGCGCTGACCTGCACCCTTCGGCAGTCATCGGCTGCGGTGTCCGCCTGATACATTCCGTCGGGATCATCATCGGCCCGGGTGCTGTCGTGGGCGACAACTGCGACATATTCGGCGGCGTGGTGCTGGGAGGCCGCGGCGGCGCATGCGACACAGACGGCTGCCCGGCTATCGGCCATGATACGGTTCTGTGCGTTGGCGCCAAAATACTGGGCCCAGTATGCGTCGGGCACCATGTCACGATTGCCGCAGGGTCTGTCGTGCTGGATGCCGTGCCTGATACCTGCCTTGCCGCAGGCATGCCTGCAGCGGTACTCAAAGTTTTTACCGACGGAGGATCCGAGCCATGAATGCTTCCTGCCGCTTGCTGCTCATTGCTGTTCTGGCGCTGCAGTGCCTGCGGTGCGGTCCCCAGCAGGCTGCAGAGCAGCCGCCCCAAAAATCCGCCGCAGACGGCATTGTTTGCCGCGTTGATGCACGCCGCGAACTGGGGCAGGTGCCCCGGCGTCTGTTCGGCACCAATGTGGAATGGTTCAACAGCGCAGGAGGTCTCTGGAAAGAGCCCTCCATCAATGCGGAGCTGGAGCGCCTGGCCCGCGGGCAGGGTATATCGGTTGTGCGTTTCCCGGGCGGCACCCTTTCAGACTTCTACAACTGGCGGGATGGCATTGGGCCGCGTCAGCGCAGGCCGGTCCGGCAGCATCCGACCGACAGCGGCCGCTCGGCGAACTCCTTCGGCACGGCTGAGCTTGCCCGTTTCTGCCGCTCCATCAGTGCCGAGCCCATGATTACCGTCAATGCCGGCGCCGGCACGGCCGCCGATGCTGCAGCCTGGGTTGCCTACTGCAATGAAAAAAACAACCGCGAACGGCTCGCCGACGGGATGACCGAGCCACTTAATATCCGGCTGTGGGAAGTGGGCAATGAGCTCTACCTTGCCGGCAACCCGGTCGAGAAAAGCATCAGCATACCCCCTGATGCCTATGCCGAGCGGTTCCTGTCCTATGCCCGCGCCATGCGCAGCGTCGACCCGACGATCAGCCTCATTGCCCTTGGCGTTGCCCAGTCAACCCGCATCCCCATCGTCCCCTACGCGGACTGGACAAAAACCGTGCTTGCCCGCTGCGCGGCTGATATTGATTTCATCGCCGTGCACAATGCCTATTTCCCCGTGCTGATCGCCGAGCGGGCCCCTGCGGTAAAAGACGTGTATCAGGCCCTGTGGGCCTCGCCTGAGGCCGTGGGCAGAAGCCTCACCGAGCTCGAGCGCCTGATCGCACAGCACAAAAAAGAGCGCGACATCGGCATTGCCGTGACCGAGTGGGGGGCAATCTTCAGCATTTTAGACCCCCTGTGGGCCGACCATGTAAAGACCATGGGCACCGCGGTCTACTGCGCCCGGATCATGCAGGTCTTTCTGGAGCACCCGGCGGTCCGGATTGCCAACTATTTCAAGTTTACCGATACAACGCCCATGGGCTGGGTCGCCTTCAACGGCATTCCCAAGGTTGCCTATTACAGCCTTGCCCTGTTCACGCAGCATTTCGGCTCTCTGCTTGTTGCATCCAGCATTACCGGCAGCCCGGCATACGCATCGCCGCAGATGGGCCTGACAGCAGCTGAAAAGAGCGTTGCTGAAGTAACGGCAGTGGCGTCGCTGAGCAGCTCCCGCGACCGGCTCTTTGTCAACATCGTCAACCGGAGCTGGGACGCAAGCCGCAGCATCCGGCTTGATCTTGCCGGGTTCGCCGCGGCAGGCGACAGCGCCGTGATCTGGTCGCTTGCCGGAGCCGGCCCCTGTGCCCATAATGGCCCTGATGTGCCCTCCTGGTGGCCGGTTAAAGTGGTCGAACCCGATGGCCAGGCCCTGCCGAAAAAACACATTGCAATCCAGTCGGGGCAGATCAGCCTCAGGCAGCCCATAGAGATACCGCCCCATGCCGTTATTACTGTTGAAATTCCGGGCAAACCATTATAAAAGAGATGTACGGCGACCAGAAACCCGTCAGCAAAGGAGATGCGATTCATGAGTATACACACATCTAAAGTAAGGCTGTGCATGCTGTGCATGCTTGCCGCAGCACTGAGCACCTGCACCCATTCAGGCGTTATCGTGAAGCAGGCCGGACAGAAGACCGTCACGGTTAAAGACCAGAACAACGCGAACCTGCTTCCCGAGGCCATACGTGAATTCAGGGTAAGCCCCCTTGACGTTCTGCGCGTGGAGGTCTGGCAGTCATCTGCGACCTCGGGGCCGTTCCGCTTCGACACGCACAACAGCGTGCGCATAGCACTTGCCTTTGACCCCTCTGGCTGGGCTGAAATAACATGCCGCAGCCTGCATGGCTGGGTGCCCTGCGAGAGCCTGACCGGAAGCCCCCCGGACAACAGCACCGTCCAGGGCAGCGTGCCGTGCCGGCGTTTCGTCACTGCAACAGCGCTGAATGTACGCAAAACGCCTGGCGGGGAAAAAACAGGCAGCCTGCCAAAAGGAGCCCCCGTCGAAGTACTGGAAATACAGAAGGACTGGATTCGCATTGCGTACAGCAACCGCCCGGGCTGGGTGAGCGCACGTTACCTGAGCACAGCCCCCGTTGCCGGTGCGGTTCTTCGGGAAACGATTCACCCCGTTGCGCTGCGCAGTTCGCCGGGAGGCGCTGTAACGGCAGAGCTTGCCGGGGGAGAACAGGTTCGCGTGCTGCGCATTAAAAAGGGCTATCGCCTGATGGCGGGCGACTGGATACGCATCAATTTCCTGAGCGACCCCCAGCTTGACTTTGAAGCCACGGTGCGGCCCGACGGCAGAATCACGCTGCCGCGGATCTGCGAAATCCTGGCCGAAGGCACAACACCCGCTGAGCTTGCAGGGGCCATAGCGCAGGCATACAGCAAACAGATAAACGCGCCCGAAACCACCGTAACGGTTGTGCAGGCAAACACCACGCAGATCGAATCCATCGGCGGCGAGTTCACCGTGCGGCCCGACGGCAAAATAACCCTGCCCGTGCTGGGCGAATTCACGGCTGGCGACCGCACTCCTGAAGCCCTTGCCGGGCAGATTTCCGGCGCGGCAAGCGCCCGCTTCCAGAACAATATACGCGCCACGGCAATCATCACGGACTTCATACCACGGTCGCTGCTGCAGTTTGACCGCACGGTCACCGTGCTGCCCGACGGCACACTCATACTGCCGGAAACAGGGCTGCTGAGCGCCAGGGATGCCACGCTGCCCGAGCTCCGGGAGCGCATCAAACAGAAACTGCAGAGCCGTTACAGCAATCAGGTCGATGTGTCCATCTCGCTTATGGAATCCCTGAACCGTGTGGTCTATGTGAGCGGAGAGGTCAGATCAGCAAGCAGCTATCCCCTGACTGACGCCATGACCATGATGCGGGCGCTCATGCAGGCCGGCGGCGTTACGCCCGAAGGCGACCTTGAAGAAGTGGTGCTCATCCACTATACCGGCCCGGGCGCAGTCACGGTGTACACCACAAACCTTCAGGAGGTTATCGAAGAGAACAAAGCGCTGCAGGATCTGCTGCTGTCGCCCCAGGACATCATCTTTGTGCCACGCAAGGGCATATCGCAGGCAAATCTGTTCGTGGAGCAGTACATCACCAACATGCTGCCGTTTTCGCGCAACGTGAGCTACAACTATAACAAGAACCGCAATAACGACACCAACGGGAACTATAACCCGACGACGTACTGACGGGCTGTGCCGCTTGCGCCGAAAAGCGGCCCGGTCACTGCACCACCATGATGATGCGGGACTGCTGGCTGAGTGCATGGATCTTGAATTTATAGGATGGTTTGTCAAGGGGTTTTAAATAAAACAGCAGCCTGCCGTCAGGAGCACTCTCCTGCTTCGTCTTGTCATACCTGATGCCGTCGTCAAAAAGCAGTTCAAAGCGGTTGTCGGCCGAAAACAGCATCGCGCCGCTCATGAAGGCCGGCAGGCGGATCCAGTGATCGATGGTTTCATTGGGCCCGAGGGCAAACAGGTAGGTGCCGGGCAGATACAGCTTCGAGTCGTCCCGCACGGGCACATAGAAGCTTGCCTCCTGGCGATACCGGCGGGCCTCGCGCTCGGTTTTGCGGGTGGCTGCAATGGCAAGCAGCCGCTTGCCGATGGCGGCATTGTGCCGCGAGCCATAGTGCGCAGCGCGGCGGTACATGGCCAGGCAGTCCTGCTCATCGGCCCTGTCGCCCAGGAACCGGTACTGATCGCTGACGGCCGCGCGGCGCAGGCCGTCAAAAGCCACGGTAATGGCAAAGACGGCATC
>CAYNVA010000113.1:0-10594 GCA_964400575.1 uncultured Thermodesulfobacteriota bacterium
AGCGGGTGAGAGCAATGCTGGGGTAGTGGTCGAGCCGGAGCTTTTTCAGGTCGATTGACGCGGCAATGCCGGGCCGGCCGATTTCGTTTTCCATGGACAACTCCTGTTTCTTGACTCAGGGGTGATATTGGCTTAGTATTAGAGCGGGATTGTAACGCAATCGCTGGAAGACTTAAATAAAAATATAGGGGCATGGCATGCACGCGCAGCGGGCATATATGGTCAAGGCAATGAAGAATTGTGACAGCATGCTGCCTGCCTAAAAAATACGCATGACGGGAATACAAAAATGAATACGACACCGGTTGGAAACAGGCTGCATATAGGCATTTTCGGCAAGCGCAATGTGGGCAAGTCATCTCTCATTAATGCCCTGACCGGGCAGACTGTCGCCATTGTGTCGGATGTGGCGGGCACAACGACCGACCCGGTCGGCAAGACCATGGAGATTTCGGGCATCGGGCCGGTCTACATCTATGACACGGCCGGTCTTGACGATACAGGGGAACTCGGCCTTTTGCGCGTGGAGCGCACGCGCCAGATCATCCGTAAGATAAACCTTGCCGTGCTCGTCACGACAGGGCAGGACTTCGACTCAGGTGATGAAGCGTTGATCCGTGAACTGCTCGGGCAGGGCAGGGCAGTGCTCGTGTTTTTTAATAAAGGCGACGCGCTGCCGCCTGACGCTGCACAGATCCAGAGGGTTGCCGCGCTTGGTGTGCCGTATGTCGCCCTGTCGTGCCGCACGGGTGACAATATCGATGCGGCAAAAAAGCTCATCGTCGAGGCGGGCAGCAACATACTTGTTGAGAGCGAAACGATTATCGGCGACCTGATAAGCCGTGGCGATATCGTGCTGCTGATTGTTCCTATTGATACTGGGGCCCCGAAGGGACGCCTCATACTGCCGCAGGTGCAGGTCATTCGCGATGTGCTTGACAATGATGCTGTGGCGGTTACGGCCAAGGAGAGCCAGATAGAATGCGCTCTGCGGGGGCTCAGCAGGAAACCCGCGCTGGTAATATGTGACTCGCAGGTTGTTTTGAAGGTGTCGAATGATATCCCCGATGACGTGAAATTTACGACCTTCTCTATCCTTTTTTCGCGGCAGAAGGGAGACCTCGCAGAATTCGTGCGCGGCGTGCGCCGGATCGACAGCCTGCGGGATGGCGACAAGGTGTTGATTCTCGAGGCCTGCACCCATCATCCCATGCCTGACGATATCGGCCGCATAAAGCTGCCCCGCTGGATTCGCAGCTACACGGGAAAGAATATAATTTTTGAGACCAATGCCGGGCCGCTGGTGGATAAGGATATCTCCCGGTACGCCCTGGTCATCAGCTGCGGCGGGTGCATGATAAACCGTCAGGAGATGCTGGCCCGCATCGGCGATGCGCAATCCCGCGGCGTGCCCATTACCAACTACGGTATTGCCATATCCTTTGTCCATGGGGTGCTGAAAAGGGCGCTGTCCCCTTTTCCTTATGAGCAAAGCCTGCTTGACAGCAGGCAGATCACTGTCTAGAATTATGACTGTAAGCAGTTTTTATAAAAACCTTTTTATGAAGGAGGGTTTTATGCCCGGAACGATGAAGACTTTTGCTATTGCAGCTCTTGCGATCGGACTGTGCGCGGCGGCATGTATGCAGGTCGGGTGCAAACGCAATGCTTTCAAATGCGTTCCCTGCGGCGATTTTGGCCTGCCCTGCGCCGAATACCTTCAGTGCCAGGAGTGCATGGGGATGGATGCTTCCGGCGGTTTCAAATTTGAATACACCAGCGGCGCAAAGATGGTCACGAAGGGCTCTGATGCAACCGTGTATGATCCGTCAGGCAATGTTTGCTACAGCATAAAAGGGGTTACCGGCGGTGTGGAGTATACGGTAGATGACAAAAAGTATATCGACCATAACGACGGCACCTGGACATGCCCCGACAGCAGCACCTGGACGCGTCCGGAATCCTGCGGCAGCGGCACAACCTGCACGAACGACGACTGTGACTACGACGGAATAAAGAACAGCAAAGATAATTGTCCCGCAACCTACAATCCCGCGCAGACTGATACTGATAATGACGGTATTGGCGACGCCTGCGACACCACTGATTGCACAACGCCGATACCTCCACCTGCCTGCACCTGAGCAGTGGCGCATGAAACCCAGCAAGGAGACCCGCCGGGCCTCCTTTTTTATGGCCGATGAGAGGATTTCATGAGCAATGATCGGGCATGGGAAGAAAAATATCAGATACGCAGCCTGGCCGATGTTCCCGAGCCTGCAGCGTTTCTGCGGGAGCATGCGGCCATGCTTGGCTCTGCAGGCACAGCCCTTGATATCGCCATGGGCACCGGGCAGAACGGCGTCTACCTTGCGCAGTTCGGCTACGCTGTGACAGGGGTTGACCGGTCCCGTGCTGCCGCTGCACTGGCGCAGGAGCATGCCCGTGACAAGGGCGTTTCAATTGATGCCGTGGCTGCCGACATGCTCGACTGGCCGTTTCCTGAAAATCATTTCGACGTCATTCTTAACTTCTACTTTCTTGAGCGCGCCCTTGTGCCGCGCATAAAGGCCGGGCTTAAAAAAGGCGGCCTTCTGTTTTTCGAGACCTACACGCTCGACCAGCAGCGTTTTGACGGGCCGCACAATCCCGATTTTCTATTAAAACCCAATGAGCTGCTCGAGTCGTTTCTGGATCTGTTCATCCTTTTCTACCACGAGCGAGTCGAACCCAACGCCGCGGGCAGCTGCCGTGCCGTTGCCAGCATGATTGCAAAGAAGGTGTAGCCATGCGCAACCGCCAACTTCTGCAAATGCTCAAAACCGCGCAGTCCGCTGATGCGGCGCTTTCTATGATCAAAGACTGCGAAGTGCTGCAGGGGTAGCACGAGCGCCGAGCTGCCTTTAAATAATTCAATTTATTCCACAAAGTCTCCTGGTTTACCCTTATAGGCTTGCGCTTTGTTTTTTCTTAATTTTATTGACACCAATCTATAGGATTGCCTATACTTCATGGAGTTGGGTTTTAAAATCAACCTTGCCCGTTAGTAAGGATCATGCTTATGAACGAAAACGAACGGCTCAAACGCATTACGGTAAACGCAGATATTTTTAGCGGCAAACCGATCATCCGTGGCCGGCGTCTGGCTGTTGAGCATGTGCTGGGGATGCTTGCAGCAGGTGATTACATAGAAACGCTGCTGCAGGGGTATCCGTGGCTTGAGCGCGAAGATGTTCTGGCATGCCTTGCCTATGCTCACCGGCTTGTGGAGCATGAGCGGGTTGAGCCTTTCCTGATGGAAGCAAGCGCTTGAAGCTGCTGCTTGACACCTGTGTGTGGGGCGGCGCAGGGGCGGCATACATGAAAGGACAGACGTGATGACGACAACCATAGATATTCGCAAAGCAAAAACACAGCTGCCAAGGCTTCTCTCCATTGCATTAAAAGGCAATGAAGTGGTTATTACCGAACATGACAAGCCAAGGGCCAGAATAGTGCCGATCTCCCCTGCCGCCGGTATGCGCACTGCAGGTCTTCATAAAGGAAAAATTAAGACAAGCAGGGATTTTGATGCGCCCCTGCCTGACAGTTTCTGGACTGGCGAGAAATGAAGCTGCTGCTTGATACGCATGTTTTCATATGGTGGGACAGTGATCCGGCAAAGCTGTCAAAAAAAGCCCTTGCCCTGTGCAGCGATCCGGGCAATACACTGTTTTTGAGTGTCGCCAGCGCCTGGGAGATGCAGATTAAACTGCAGCTGGGTAAAATGAAATTGGGGTTTCCCCTGCCGGATATCATCAAGGAACAACGCAATGATAACGGATTGCAAGTCATCCCCGTGGAATTGGAGCATGTGATGGCGCTGCAAAGTCTCCCGGCCCATCATAAAGACCCTTTTGACCGTCTTCTCATAGCACAGGCACGAGCAGAAAATTTGGTGCTTGTCAGTAAGGACAAGATTTTTTCCAACTATCAGATTGATCTTGTCTGGTAGAACCCGACTTGCCGAGGTGCGCGGCCAGCCGCACAGCGGTAGTAACAGGCTTGCGATATTTCCGCAACCCCACAGGGCGACGTATGCGCATGGCTGCTGAATAAATACGCTGCAGAGCTTGAAAAGTACGCCATCCTTACCGTTGATGATGCAAGGGTTAGGATCAGAGAGTAAGATTGTAGAATATTAAAGATTTTCTAAGATTATTTGGAATCGATCATTGGTATGGTATCACTGTTTCAAAAAATCAACCAGCAGCAGAATATTGAGTGCTGAAACGACACCGGCAAGCAGCCACAGGATGATGCGGTCGGCAGCAGAGTTTTTGTATGGGCCCATGACCTTTGCCGATGAGGTGAGATATATCTGGAGGAAAACGGTGACCGGGAGCTGGACGCTGAGCAGCACCTGCGAAAGGATAAGCCCCTGAAAGGGCTTTTCCACAAAGAAAATAATGACCACAGCCCCGATGAGCGTAATGCCCACACCGATGCGCGACGGCAGGGAGCCGATATTATAGGGCTTGCCGTATATGCCGGCAAAGATCGAGCCGCCCGCAATGCCGGCGGTTACCGTCGATGAAATACCCGCAAAAAGAAGCGCAAGGGCAAATACCACAGAGGCAGCATGGCCCAGCAGGGGCGCCAGCATCTCCTGGGCCTGCTGCAGCTCGGTGACCTGAAACGACCTGCTGAAAAACGTTGCCGCCGCCACCAGTATCATGGCGCTGTTGATCGCCCATCCCAGGCCCATTGAAAAAAGCGTGTCCAGGAATTCATACTTGAGCTGCCGCTTGATCGTGGCGCTGTCTTCAAGATTCCACTGCCTGCTCTGGATAATCTCGGAATGGAGAAACAGGTTGTGGGGCATCACCACCGCACCCAGCACGCTCATGACGATGACAATGGAGCCATCGGGCAGCGCAGGCATGACCCAGCCGCAGACGGCTGCGCTCCAGTCGATACTGATTAAGGTCAACTCGAACACAAAGGCAATACCGATAAGGGATACGAACCCGATGATGAGCTTTTCAAGCCTGTTGTAGGAGTTTGAAAACAGCATCCACAGCACCAGCGCCGTGGTGATGATGGCCCCTAACCTTATGGGGATTTTCAGCAGCATGTTCAGGGCTATGGCGCCGCCCAGTATTTCTGCAAGGGCTGTGGACACTGAGGCCAGCACGGCAGAGCCCAGCACCAGCCGGGATACAGCAACGGGCAGATGGATGGTTGCCGCTTCTGAAAGACACAGGCCTGTTGCAATGCCCAGGTGCGCGGCATTGTGCTGCAGGAAGATGAGCATAATGGTGGAGAGCGTCACGACCCAGAGCAGCTTATAGCCGAACAAAGAGCCGGCCGCCATGTTCGAGGCCCAGTTGCCCGGGTCGATAAATCCGACGGTTACAAGAAGCCCGGGCCCGATGTAGTGCAGCAGCTCGGTAATGCCGAACCGCCCCCTGCCGGCAGCTGATGGTGTGTTTGAAATTTTTTCCATATTCGACCTGCCCGGTAATGCCGTACAGAAGAATACGAACTGGGACCGAAAGATGCATTAAAAAAATGGTGCTGGTGTTGCAACCGACACGTTTGCCTTAAGCAAAATATCTCCTCGCCTCCGCCAAGGGGGAGAGCAGCGAGGTGAGGGGGGGATACCTTTTGCTGAATTTTCAACACCCCTCATTCTGACCTTCTCCCCTCAAGGGGAGAAGGAATTCATAATTTACTGACAAGTATCGGGGCTTAAACCCCTGAAATATCCCCCCACTGCTCCAGCAGCTCCACCAGCAGCCTGACGCCCACGCCCGTAGCGCCCTTGGGGGTGTAGGGCAGGGGCTTAGCGGCCCAGGCCGTGCCGGCAATGTCGATATGCGCCCAGGGGATGTCGCCTGCGAATTCTTTCAGGAAGTACCCTGCCGTTATTGCGCCTGCTGGCCGGCCGCCAGCATTTTTCATATCAGCCACATCACTTTTGAGCTGCTCGCCGTAGTCCTCATACAGCGGCAGGTGCCAGACCTTTTCACCTGTGGATTCAGCCGCAGCCTGGATTTTTTTAATGAGCTTTTCGCTTGTGCCCATGAGCCCGGATGCAGCATGCCCGAGGGCTATGACGCAGGCGCCGGTAAGCGTTGCCAGGTCGATCATGGCCGCAGGCTTGTAGCGCCGGGCATAGGTGAGTGCGTCGGCAAGAATGAGGCGGCCCTCGGCGTCGGTGGTGATGATCTCGATTGTCTTGCCGGACATGGCCCGTATGATGTCGCCGGGTTTGAGAGCATGGCCGCTGGGCATGTTTTCCGTGGCCGGCACAATGCCCACGACATGCACCGGCAGCTTTAATGCCGCGGCCGCCTGCAGTGCTCCCAGCACAGCAGCCCCGCCGGCCATATCCGTTTTCATTTCTTCCAGGCCCTGCGCCGGTTTAATGGAAATGCCGCCGCTGTCGAAGGTGATGGCTTTGCCGATGAGCACAATGGCCGGCGCGGTTTTTTTTGTTCTGGGCTTGTAGTCGAGTATGATGAAGCGGGCAGGCTCATCGCTGCCGCGGGCGACCGAGAGAAAAGCTCCCATCCCGATTTTTTCCGCCTGCCGCCTGTCCAGCACCGTGCAGGCTATGCCGTGCTGTGCGGCAATTGATTTTGCCGCCTGGGCAAGATGGCCCGGAGTTGCCGTGTTTGACGGCCGCGATACAAGATCGCGGGCACTGCAGACCGCCAGCGCTACGGCTTCGGCCTGGGCGGCGCCTTTTTTTGCTCCGGCAAGCTCGGCGGCGCTGTCTGCCAGCAGCGTGCATGCCGCGATGGGCTTGTCGCCATTGCCGTTGCTTTTTGTTTTAAACTCTTTGAACTGGTACAGCCCGAGCACCACGCCCTCCACGAGCGTCCGCGCGTTGTGCTGTGCGCTGAGTCCCGTACTGGCAAAGTCAAGGGGCAGCAGCATGCTTGCGGCGCCAAGGTCGCGCACGGCCCGGGCGCCTGCAGCAGCTGCTCCCCGCAGCTTGTCGCGGGTGAAATCTTTCTCCTTGCCGAGACCCACCAGCACGATGCGTTTCAGGGGCAGCTCTTTTTCGGGATACAGTGCTGCGGTTTTATGCAGCTTGCCCGTGAAGTCGCCGCTTTTAAGCATGCCGGCAATTAAACCGCCCGTAGCCCGGTCAAGAGCTGCTGCCGCGCCGGCAAGTTTTTTTGCACCTTCAAAAACTCCCGCAATAACCGCCTCGCTCCGCTCGGCTGCAATAGAGCCTTTTTTTACCTGTAGTTTCATGGGAACCTTTAATAAAAAGTTTTGATTCTACAACTGTATCTGTGGGTGTTATTAATAGTAATAAGCCAGAAGTCAGAAGTCAGTAGTCAGAAGTCAGAAGCCAGAAGCCAGAAGTCAGAAGTCAGAAGTCAGAAGTCAGAAGCCAGAAGTCAGAAGCCAGAAGCCAGAAGTCAGAAGTCAGAAGTCAGAAGTCAGTAGTCAGAAGTCAGAAGCCAGAAGTCAGAAGCCAGAAGTCAGAAGTCAGAAGTCAGAAGTCAGTAGTCAGAAGCCAGAAGCCAGAAGCCAGAAGAGAAAACACATTGTCATCAAAGAGTTTACCTGCTTCTTTTATACAATAATAATCTGTAACTTTTTAGAGCATTTAACAAATCACTATAACCATTATTCAATGTGTTATCAAAGAAAACGCAACTCGGTCATTCCGGCTTGTCCGGAATCATTTTTCTGCACACTAAAAGGGATTCCCGTCAAGCGGGAATGACAAGCAATGAAGTCATACAGCTCCTGCATGCAACTTTATTTTGATTTTCGGTTACAAGATTTAGTTAATTGCTCTAGTATTTGTTTTTTCTACTGACTACTGCCCAATCTGCGTCGCCATTGACCGCCCCTGCAGCGACGAGGCTGTGATTTTGAAATTTTTCAGCCCCCTGGGATTATCCATGTTTGCCCGGTAATAGTCCATGCGCTTTGCAAGGTAGGCTTCAGGCTGAAGGCCCATCTTAACAATATTGGCACGGATCACCAGCTCGATTTCCGACAAATCATCAACGGGCGCCAGCTCTCCCTCGATGATAACCGAGGACCAGCGGGTATGGTCCTCGTTCCAGATGTAGACGCTGAAGCAGACCTCCCGGTTGTGCTGCAGACAGCCCCACTTCCGGCCCGTGGGGAAAAGAGAGAAATAGAGCGTGTCGTTTGTCCAGACAAAGCCGAGCGGTATGCAGTAGGGCCTGCCGTTGTCGCACAGCCCGAGCATGCCGTCGGGAGCGGTTTCAAGAACCCGGTTTATTTCCTCTCTGCTGATGTCCTGCATGACGACTCCTCCTATTTGATATGAATAATGGTTAGGCCAGATCCGCCTTCGGCCTGTGTGCCCTGGGCAAAGCCTCCAACACAGGGATGTGTTTTCAGATATTCATGAATGGCTGCCATCAGCCGACCGGTGCCCCTGCCGTGAATCACTTCAACGGCGTCGGCGCCTTCAAGCAGGGCCGTATCGATGGCCTTGTCAACTACGGGCAGGGCCTCCTCCACCCTCATGCCGATAACGTTTACCGTGCGGGCGCATGCCGGTTCAGGGCCTGCTGCCAGTGAGGCCGCGGATTTTTTCAGCGGTATGACTTTGGCGGGGCTGTCGGCCCCGCCGGCCCGCGCCAGCTCGTGAAAGCCTGTCTTGACGCGCATGGGGCCGATGGCAACCTCGGCTTTTTTAGCCTCATTGTCAACGCTCATCACAATGCCCTGCCTGTGCAGGTGCACAACCAGCACGGCCTGACCCGCTTCAAGATGCTCTACCCCTTCGGCCTGCCCGGCCTTTTTCGGGAACTGCCCGTGCAGTTTTTTCTTAACACCGGCCAGCGCGCTGCGGGCGGCATCATCTGGTTTGAAGTCGGCATCGGGCCGGATGACGGTGCGCTTTTTCTGCTCTTTGATGATTTTCATAAGCTCGTCCTCGCTTTGCCGCAGCAGCCTGCGGGCTTTTGTTTCAAAACTTTTCAGAATTTTCTCGCGCTGGGCATGCATGCTGTCATGGAGGCTTTCCGCGGCATTGTGATATTTCTGCGCCAAACCGATGACATTGCGCAGTATGTCTGTGCGGTCGGAAAGCTCCTTCTGGGTTTTTTCAAGGCCGTGGAGCAGTTCGGCCACCTGCTGGTCGGCGCCTTCGAGATAGCCGCCGGCGCTCTGCAGGATTTCCTCCGGTATGCCGATGGTGCGGGCAATGGCGATGGCATTGCTGAAGCCGGGCATGCCGTAGACCAGGCTGTAGCTGGGCTTGAGGGTCGCCGGATCGAATGCAACCGAGACGTTCTCCACATCATCGCGGCTGTAGGCATAGGTTTTCATGATATTGAGATGCGTGGTGACGATGGTTGTGCAGCCGCGCTTGCGCAGGAAATCAAGAATCGCCACGGCAAGCGCGCCTCCCTCCGACGGGTCGGTTCCTGATCCGAGCTCGTCCAGCAGCACCAGCGAGGAAGGGCTGACCCGGGCGATTATGGCATTGATCTGGCTCATGTGGGAAGAGAATGTGCTGAGGCTTGTTTCCATGTTCTGCTCATCGCCGATGTCGGCGAAAACGCTGTCAAAGACGGCAATCGTGCTGCGGGCCGCCACCGGGATGTGCATGCCCGCCTGCGTCATGAGCACGAAAAGCCCGAGGGTTTTCATGGCAACGGTTTTTCCGCCCGCGTTTGCTCCGGTGATGATGAGCGTGGAGGAGCCTGTATTTTTTATGCAGTCGATGGGCACCACAGCGCTGCGGTCAAATACCCAGGCGCCGGTGGGCTCGTGCGCTTTGCCGTCAGCATCGCCTGCCGGGGCAGGGTCTTCCACAAAGCGCGACAGCAGTATGGGGTGCCTGCAGGCGCGAAGGCTGATGACGCCAGAGGTGTTGACCTCGGGGCATGCTGCCCGCAGGGCCCGGGCAAACAGCGCCTTGGCATGTATCAGATCGATGCGCTCGATGATGCCGAGGTTTGCGCATATCTCCGGGCCGCTGGCGTCGATGAGACTGGTGAGCTCGGTGAGAATTCTTATTTCCTCGTAATACTCCTCTTTTCGCAGCCCCTGCAGTTCATTGTTTTGATTGACCACGGAGAGGGGCTCGACAAAGAACGTCGCTTTGCTCTGCGACTGGTCATGCACGACGCCGGGTATGCTGTTTTTGCTGTCGCTGCGGACCGGTATGACATAGCGGTTGTTGCGCAGGGTGATGAAGTCGTCCTGTATGGCCGTTCCCAGATCCACATCGACCAGCATATGCTCAAGTGAGCGTATGATGCCGGAGCGCAGTTTCTTTATCCGGCCCCTGATGTCTGCAAGGTCAGGGCTTGCGCTGTCAAGCAGTTCGGCCTGGCTTGAAATGCATGCGCGGATGCGCTGCGTGATGCTGCCAAGGGGCGCAATCCGGCTTGCAATGGCGTGCAGCAGGGGCCGGCTGTCGGCATGGCCGGCGAAATAACTTTTTAGTATATCCGCGGTTTCAAGCGTGTCGCTTATCTCGGTCAGCCGTTTCGGCTCTAGATAGAAATTTTGTATCCGGGCCTGCTCGACGGCCGTGCGTATGCTGTGGACGGCGCTCAGGGGCAGGGGGCCGTGCAGGTCCTGCTCGTCGCGC
>CAYNVA010000114.1:0-7382 GCA_964400575.1 uncultured Thermodesulfobacteriota bacterium
TGGCGTTTTATTTCTTCGATTTTTTGCATAAGATAAGTATTTGCAATTATTGAATTAACGTAGGGGCGGGCTTTATGCCCGCCCGCGGGAGGGGATAAACCCCTCCCCTACATTGTAAATATTTGTCGTGCTCGCAGCACATTCTTTGACCGTACTTCACCGCTCGCCCCGCGCATAGAATGCCGCAAGCTGCTTAAATGCCCGCTGCTTGTCGGAGGCCTCGATTTTGCTTTTGCCCACTACCTCGCGGAGAAATTCGATGGAGCTGTCGTACACGTCGCGTGCAACGGGATAGGGGTGGCCGTCTTTGCCGCCATGGGCAAAGCTGTAGCGCACCGGGTCTTTAAACGATGGCGCAGCACCGTAGATGAGCTCGGAGAGCAGGGCCAGGGCACGCAGCGATTTGGGGCCTACGCCCCGCAGGCTCAGAAGCTGTTCATAGGTTTCGGGCTGGGCCTCATAGGTTTTGACGAAAATCGAGTAGAGCTTGTCGGGGTTGATGTCCTGGCGGGTGATCTGGTGCCGTGCGGGAAGCCCCAGCCCTATGATTTTTTCAGCCTCCGCAAACAGCTTGTCCGGATGCCCGGCTGCCAGGCGCACTGAGGAGGTGCGGTTTTCAACACCCTCTGCCGCAACAAGGTTTAATGTCTCGTCGTGGGCATCGCAGCAGACTGCGGCATGGGGATCGCAGACAAACGAGCGCAGCTGCGCGCTCAGCCAGTGATAGCGCCGGGCATAGCGGGTGTCGTAGTTGAGCCCCTGCTGCACAACGGCCCACTGGCCCTCGCGGGTGAAGAAGAAGACGTGGTGGTAGAGCTGGTAGCCGTCCTGCACGGCTGCGCTGTCGACCTTGGCCGACATGCGGCTGGCGTACACGAGCTGCTCAGGAGGCACCGTGATGTCGGCTCCCCGGCTCAATATTTCATCGGGTGTTTTCCGCGAGGTGCGGCCCTTGCCTCCTGCGGCAAAGAATCCTGTTTCATGGGCCATGTCGCCTGCAGCCTCCTTGATGGCGCCGCAGACCGTGGTGGTCAGTCCGCTGGAATGCCAGTCAAAACCCAGCGCACACCCGAGAGCCTGAAACCAGAGCGGGTCGGAGAGGCGCGCCAGCAGCTCCTGCGGGCCGAAATCGGCAATGATGATGAGGATGATCTGGCGGGCAAGCCGCTTCATGCGGTTGAAGAGCCAGGGCGGCGCCTTGCCCCAGTGCAGCGGAAGCGTTGCGGTGCCGGTGCGGGATGGCGTCATGGACTGCTCACGGCCTCTGTTTGAACGCGTTGAGCGCCTCGCGCGCTTTGTCGCCGAGATCGGCGGGCGGATATGACGCCAGGCATGCCTCAAATGCCCGAATGGCCTCGTCATGCATGCCGCTGCCGGCAAGGATGCTGGCCTTGAGATAATGGGCTTTACTGTAGTGGGGCCGCAGACGAAGGGCCTCTTCAATGTGCGCGGCGGCCTCGTCAGGGCGGTCAAGGGCCATGAGCACTTCACCCATGTCGTAGTAGACATCCGGGTAGGACAGGTTCTTGCTGATAATGAGCGCTCCCTGCTCAGCCGCCTCCTTGTTCTTGCCCATAAGCTTTAACGTGGTGAACAGATTGACGCGGGCCCTGAGGTATTCAGGGTTGATGAGCAGTGCTTCGCGGAATGAATCTTCAGCCCGCGCCAGCTTGTTCAGCTTGAGATAGATGCTCCCGAGCGTATTGTGCGTATCGGGATAGCTCGGCTGTTCGTTTGCATAATCGTGCACCACGGGGATGAGCATTTCGCACAGCGCGGCATCTTCCTGCGAAAATTCCTTGATAATTGCCAGCACAGCCGACAAGTCGGGCTTGATTTTCAGGTGTGTGTTGAATTCACGGATTGCCTGGTCCAGGGGCTTGCCGCCCCCGAACAGACGGGTCAGTTCGCCGGGCATGCTTTTCACGTCGGGAGAACGGGCCATGATGCTGGCAACCGCGTCAATGGCCAGCTGCAGGTTGCTGTCGTCGGGGTCGATGCGGCCCGCTTCGCGCAAACAGGCCGCAGCTGTTTCATAATCGCCCTGATAACAGTGCAGTATGCCCATTTTGATTTGAGCGTCTTTGTAGGCTGGGTTGATTTCAAGGGCTTTTCTAAAAGCCGCCTGTGCATCCTGAATGCGCCCGCTGGCTGCCTGCACAATGCCTATGGCGTAGTATATATCTGCAAAATCGGGATGGCGCTCCAGAATTGATGTAAAACTGGCAAGTGCGCCGTCGAAGTCTCCCAGATAGGCCTGTGTGAGGCCGAGCTTTATATGGGCGTCGATATAATCGGGGTTGATTTTAATGGCATTGCGGAAGGCCTCTGCAGCAGGCTCTGCCTTGTCCTGCCCGAGCAGCGCCAGCCCGAGCCGGAAATGCACGTCGGCGTATTTTGGCTTCTGTGCAAGGATGGTGAAGTACAGGGCGACCGACTTGTCCCACATTTTCAGGTTGTGCAGGGAGATACCGAGCCTGAGTTTTGTGGGCAGGCTGTCGGGGTCGGTTTTGAGAATCGTCGAAAACGTGCGCACGGCATTTTCAAAATCGCCCAGGTTGTTCTGGCAGATGCCCATAAGGTGATACACCTCGTGCGGGTTCTGGCAGCCCGGAAGCGCTTTCAGGAATTCCTCAAGCGCTCCGGCATAGTTGCCCACGACAAACAGCATGATGCCCAGGTTGCGGTGCGCGTAGCTGCAGTAGAACTGCGCCAGATTGTGGTGCAGGCTGGCCAGCGAGGTTTTTTTTCTGATGACGGTTTCGAATTTCTCTATGGCCTCCCGGTACAGATGCGAGTTGTAGAGACGTATGCCGTCTTCGTAATCGGCATCCCTGAAGACTTTGAAAAGTTTTTTTATGATGCTCATGGCTGCTATCCCCCAATGCCCGTGATGCAGGTGTTTATTCGGCGCCGCGCCGCGAAAGTACGGCGATTATGGTTTTTACAAGAATTTTGAGATCCAGCCTCAGGGACCAGTTTTCTATGTACTGCAGATCCAGCTGCATCCACTCGTCGAATTTGATTTCGTTTCGTCCCGTGACCTGCCACAGGCAGGTGATGCCGGGGATGATCGAAAGCCGTTTTTTCTGCCAGGGCACGTAGCGCAGCACCTCATTCATGACAGGGGGCCGCGGGCCCACAAGGCTCATGTCGCCCTTGAAAACATTGAAGAGCTGGGGCAGCTCGTCGATGCTGGTCTGACGCAGGAACTGGCCGATGCTGGTGAAGCGCGGGTCTTTTTTTATTTTGAATACGGGGCCGTCCATCTCATTGAGATGGGCCAGCTTGTCGAGCATTGTATCGGCGTCGATGACCATGCTGCGGAACTTGTACATGGAGAAAAGCCTGCCGTGCTTGCCCACGCGCTCCTGACAGTACAGCACCGGGCCGGGCGACGTGCGCCTGATCCAGATGGGAATGATGACCCAGAACGGCACAAACAGCAGGATGAGCAGTGCCGAGGCGGCAATGTCAAAGAGCCTTTTGATAAACAGTTTTTCCGGGCTGTGCGTCACGCTTTTGAGAAAGACGGCCGAGAGGCCTTCGATTCGTTCTGCCGTGATGCCGGTAAATTTTTCGCTGAATACGGATGCGCTGAAGCCGAAATCGATGCCGGCTGCCTCGCATTGCAGCGAAACAGTACGGATAGCCGTGATGTCGTTAATGCCGCCGATGAACAGCACGCTGTCCACCACATTGCCTGCGATGACGTCGGCAAAATCGTCAACGGTGCCCAGCACGGGGGCCGGGCCTAGAGCGCTGCTTACCTCATCGGGATTGGCCGTGAGAAAGCCCGTCATTTTAATACCGAATTCACGGTTTTTTTCGAAAAGCTGCGCTGCGGCAATCGCATCCTTGTCCGTGCCGATTATCAGCAGATGTTTGGTGAGATTGGAATTACTGCCGGCCCGCAGAATCAGCTGCGCGATTACCAGCCGGTTGATGATGAAGCACAGCCATGACAGCGGAAAAAAAAGCGTGAGAAATGAGCGGGCATCGCTTACCGCAGGGTACAGTATCTGCAGGCTCAGCAGAACACAGGCCGTAATCACCGAGGCATTGCCCGTGCTGTGAACGATCCAGCGCAGTTTTCTGATGCCCGTATACCTGTAGCTGTTGGTGAGGAAGAGAAACAGCAGCGGCAGCATGAGGACCAGCGGCGCTATATTCAGGTAATAGCCCCAGGCAAACGGCAGGGGAATGGTGAAGTCGGGCGATGCCGCGAGCTGCCTGCCGGTAATGATGAAAGACAGGGGCGCACAGACGGCATACACGACCAGCGTGGTGGCGAAATCCAGCAGCAGCTGCAGGGGGAAAAAATATTTATTCTGCTCCCGTATCATGCCTGTCCCCGTGGCCTGTATGAGTGGATTTTTTTGTAACCTTAGTCACTTGAGCCGGCGAAGTCAATCTCAAAAATATGCGCCCCCTGCACGAAAGATTATGCATGTCGTGCAGCCGACGTTCAACCATGCCTCGCATCCGCATGCATTGTCGGGCCAGTCATGAAAATCTTTAATGTCTTCAGAAAACCATCGCCTATGGCGATGGTTCCTGAAGAAGGCAACGTAAACACTGCGTGTTTTTGATTACGCCCCTTCAGGGCGAAATCAAGCCACCCGCTATGCGGGTGGCTGTTGACTTGCCTTCAAGGAACCATCGTCTGTGAGGCGGTTGTTGACCGCTGCGCAGCAGCGCATAGGGGAATCCGGTTTCCGCATTCCTTTTTGTGGACGGCATCCTTAGTTTGCCGTGTTAAGAGTAAATAGAAATGTCCGGTGTGATGCATATTATCTTGACATGTTTTGTCTTTGAGAGATAGAACAGATCAATTGTTGATGAGGTGGTTAAAATATCATATTGTTTTCAGGAACCATCGCCAAAGGCGATGGTTCCTGAAAAAGGCAACAAAAAAACACTGCGTGTTTTTGATTCCGTCCTTTCAGGGCGAAATCAAGCCCCCCGCATTGCGGGTGGTTGTTGAATACATAATAACGGGAGGGTGAAATGATCGGGAAGCAGATTAGAATTGAAAGGATTGTGAATCGGGAAAATGGCCGAACGGTTATTGTCCCGCTTGACCATGGCGTGACGGCAGGTCCTATCAGCGGTCTTGTGGATATACGGACAGCTATCGGGAAGGTCGTTGACGGCGGGGCAAATGCCATCGTCATTCACAAGGGGATTGTTCGGGCAGGCCATCGCGGTCATGGCAAAGATGTTGGTCTGATTGTCCATCTTTCCGCCAGTACGGCCTTAAGCCCCGATCCGAACTCGAAAGTCCTTGTCTGTACCGTAGAAGAGGCTATCAAATTAGGCGCTGACGGGGTTTCCATCCATGTCAATATCGGTGCAGAGGATGAAAAAGAGATGCTTCGGGATTTTGGTGAGGTATCCAAGCAATGCCAGGCATGGGGAATGCCACTGCTGGCCATGATGTACACGAGGGGGAAAAAAATTAAAAGCGAAAGCGATGTCGAGGTCGTTAAACATGCCGCACGGGTCGCAGTGGAGCTTGGGGCCGACTTAGTGAAAGTCAATTACACAGGGGATGCGGAAAGTTTCCGCAGTGTTGTTGAGGGGTGCAGTGTCCCGGTACTGATTGCCGGAGGCGAAAAGGCGGAGAATGATATCGATGTTTTAAAAAATATCAAGAATGCCCTTCTTGCCGGTGGCGGCGGTGTTTCTATCGGCCGGAATGTCTTTCAGCATGAAGATCCCAGTCGGATGATCAGGGCTATCAAGGCGATTATCCACGAAAACGCCAGTGTGTCAGAGGCAACGGCAATCCTGGAGGGAAAGGGTAAATAGTGAAAAAGGTATGGCTCGATTGCCGGAACTGGAATAAAGATCTTGTTACGACGGCCATTGAAAATGGCGTCGATGCTGTTTTGGTTGCACCTTCCGATGTTCAGAAGGTCAAGGCCCTTGGCCTTATAGCCGTTATCGCGGATGTCGAAGAAGCAGATATGAGACTGGGAAAAGATGTTCTCGAGATCACGATAAAAAATAAGAAGGATGAAGAGCGGGTCGCCTCTTTGACGCAGGAAATAGCGATCGTGGATAGCCGGGACTGGACGATTATCCCTCTGGAGAATATCATTGCCCAGGGCGCAAAGGTGGTTTTTCCCGTTTGTTCCATGGAGGATGCAAAAGTTGCCTTGACGATTCTGGAAAAAGGGGTCTGGGGTATTCTCATACGCACGGATAATCCGGGGGTTGTGAAAGAGATTGTGAAATTTGCCAAGGGTATCGGCTCTCAGCTGGCCCTTCAGGAGTTTATCATCAAGGATGTCCAGAAAGTTTCCATGGGCGACCGGGTCTGCATCGATACGATCACGGACATGAAGCAGGGAGAGGGAATGCTGATCGGCAATTACAGCAATGCCTTTTTTCTGGTCCACTCGGAGAGTGTCGAGAATCCCTATGTGGAGCCCAGGCCGTTCCGCGTCAATGCAGGCGCTGTTCATGCCTATATCATGATGCCAAACGGCAAGACGAAATACCTGGATGAGCTCCGTACGGGCGATGAGATACTGGTTTTGAATCAGAAAGGGGAAAGTTTTGTCTCCACGGTAGGAAGGCTTAAGATCGAGAAAAGGCCTATGCTCAATATTGTGGCGGAAATACAAGGCAAGGAGGTTTCCCTTATCCTGCAGAATGCGGAGACCATCAGACTGACCACACCCTCAGGGGAGCCCATTTCGGTCGTGAAACTGACTAAGGGGGATAAAGTCCTGGGCTATACGGAAGAAGGTGGAAGGCATTTCGGGTTTAAAATTACGGAAACCATCAATGAGAAGTAATGCTGCCGCAGGGCGTAGACCTCATGGGTTTCCTGCAAAGCAAGGCTTGCCGTGAGGGGTGCGCACAAATGCAGCCTTTGCGGGTGACCCAGAGCATTTTTCTTTTTATTGTAGCCACGGGCCCTTATGGTGAGCTTTTGATTCTTTTGCCCGTGCTATATTCTCGCAAGAGAACCCCGCAATGATATCATGCCAATCGTTCGAACCGCACGGGCTGCTCTCACCAAAAGTTCACCTGTGCGCATATGGCTATAGTATTTTGAAAAATGCTCTAATGTTACGACGGCAGACACCCTGCTGCGCAATAAGTATCAATACGCATTTGGGGCCAGAAGGGTCAGCGCTGCAACAATTCGCCGGGAGCCTCGATTAGCGCTTTTTTTTATTGCCGGAGTGTCTTATAATGCAGCCATGAACCCACTCATGCCACCACGAAGCATATGCCTGCAGGCAGCCTTTTGTGCCGTCATTCTGCTGTTTACCGCAGGACGGGCAGCCGCTTTCTACACCGAGACGGACCGCGCCAAGGATTTCATGCAGGCGCAGCGCTACCGTGATGCAGCCGCGGTGCTG
>CAYNVA010000115.1:0-2030 GCA_964400575.1 uncultured Thermodesulfobacteriota bacterium
TGGGCTCAGGTATTTCTCTTCCTGATTGTTTTGCAGTATCAATCCATTCGTCAATAATAATCTGAACATTCTTCATCACGTCTTCGTAAGTTTTCCCATCTGCCATGCAACCTGGCAACTCAGGAACTTCTGCTATAAAAGCTTTGTCCTGATCACTCCAATAAACAATTATCTCATATCGATACATTTTATGCTCTCCCGTGCAATGAGTATTTGACAACAATATTTCTAACCTGCTTCACTTGATATGCTTTTGCTTTACCGTCACGGAGCGGTTGTAAATTTATAATTTCCACAACATCCTCTTTTGTAAAAATATAATGGTCACCCCTTATTCTTTCAGCAAAACCGAAGGAAAGGAGTAGTTTTCGCAAATCTTCAAACCGGACATTTTTATCAGCTAACCCGGAGAGGATTTTATCTAAAATTCCTTTTTTCATTTTTTATATCTGGTTTTAATTCAACGCAATAGCCTTCTATTGTGATGCTATATTTCTATTTAAATTATTCATTAGCTGAGCCTGCTTGTCAAGAAATTTGCAAGACTGGCATGAAAACAAAGGCAGAAGCCATTTCTGACTCCTGCCCTTTAAAATATCCGCCACAGAAACACACCCGTCCTCCGAAGCATTTCTGCCTGTCCTCCGCACACCCTCCGCACGAAGCGTGCTTCGGAAGGCGGGTGGAAGGCGGGCGGAGGGTGGACAGAATTACACAGAATAGCAGGACGCTGATGAACGCAGATTATCAGGATTTTATTCTTCCCCTTAAACCATGTTCAAACCTTCTGTGCCCTTCTGTGAAATTCTGTGGCCATATTCTAAATCTGCGGTATCAGCAAAATCTGCGTCCCCAATAAACTGCTATTTGTCCTTTAACGTCTTGGCCAATACATCGGACGGAAACGCCAGCATGTTCGGCACCAGTTCCTGCAGTATGTCCGGCCGCTCGGCCATGATCTTCGGGAAGGCCATCTGCATGGCAAGGCCGAGATGCTTTACCGTGGTGTACGGGTTAAAGGTCGGCGGGAAGGTCTGGCTCAATATACTGAATATATAGTCAATAATCTCCGGCTTCGTAAACATGTAAGCAATGCCGAACACCTGCAAATAGTCCTGGTAGTCATACTGCTTGATGTAGGTATTGAGCCACCAGTCGCAGTAGTCGGCAATGGCACGTGGTGCAATGCCGAGCTGGAACTCTTTCAGGGCGGCGGCCACGGCAAGGCCGCCCTTCCACCCGGTTATCATCGCGCCAAGGCACTCAAGCTCCTGGCAGGAGCCTGCGTCGCCGACAATGACCACGCTGTTCTTGAACGGTTTCACGATGGGCGACTGTATCATTTCCATGGCAGCCAGCTCGCGCTCGATTTTGGCGCCCTTGCAGTACTGGGCGAATGGGGAATCCTTCATTATATGCTGCGCTGCCGCTCCGATATCAACCCCCTGTTCAAGCGTCAGGAAGAGCAGGTTCCAACCCCCTCCTGCAGGCCGCGGCACCGCGAACAGATATACCGGCTTGCCCTGATAAAAATTTACGCCAGTGACAATGGGCTCGCCGTCAACCGGCGCCTTGAATCCGCTCACAAAAAACGATTTGACAAAAAGGTTGGTGATGTGACGCCGCTCATTGTTGAACCCGAGCTTCTGCGCCACCCGCGAGTTGGTGCCGTCGGCCGCGATCACATAGGTGCAGCGGAACTGTTTTCCACCGGCAATCACGATGGTCTCAGGGCCGGCCCAGGTGATATCAGTGAACTCGCAGTTCTCAAATATCTCCGCCCCGGCAGTGCGTGCCTCCTTCAGCAGGTCCGCGGTCAGCACTTCCTTGTCATAGGTGAGGGCGATGGGCGCCTTGATCATCCCCGGTACGGGCGGAGTATATCCTTCCGGGTAACCAAAGTGCATCCGCTTCATCCCCGGGGAATACATATACCAGTCATAGAGGTTTTTAATCGGGCCGCTGTAGGGAAAGCTGAGGCCGCTTTTGGGAAAGCAGAATCTTTTATCCCGCGCATTATAGTGAAACAG
>CAYNVA010000116.1:0-11041 GCA_964400575.1 uncultured Thermodesulfobacteriota bacterium
GGCAAATATTGGGAGCCGCATCCAGGAAATCATGAAAAGCAATCAGCTTATTCTCGACCTGGATGACAAAACACTCATCATACCTTTTTCCAGCATTCAGCATATTGAAGTATCACCTCCGATGCAGAAGCTGCCCCTGACAGCCATTAAAGACATTCGACAGCTTCAGGAGTAGCCGCTCCGGGCCGCTTCAATGCCAGCCGGGTAATAAGTGCGGAATGAAGGCAACGGGTGTTTCATCCTGCCCCCGTCACCTCCAACCCGATGCAGAATGTGCGATAAACTGTACGGGGAGGAGTTTATTAATGGCTTATGAAATAATTCGCTCCGACGATACCGTCCCGCACGTCTGGCTCTCGGGCGTCATGCAGGTGGACAGGCCGGACAAAGCATGCCCTGAGCGAAGTCGAAAGGCGAAGCGTGTCCGGCGAAAGGGTCGATAAAAAACTGCCGCACTCATCCGCAAAGCGGATTTAGGCCCGTTTAAAAACTTTTCCGCAGCCATTGAAAAAATAAAAGGCGTGACGGGCAGGCGGCTCATTGTGTACGGTAAGGTCGACCCCCGGGCCCGCACCGTGCTTGAGCAGCGCGGGTGGGGCATTGCTGAAAAAAAATCGCTTATTACTGCTCCGTAGCACCAATACCGGAATTGATGCGCATGCCGCGCACCGATAACTAACAAAAAGGAGAAGAAGAAATGAAAAAGATGTATGCAGTTCTGATGGCGATTATTTTGACGGCAGCACTGTCTGCCTGCGCTACGACGAAACAGGAAGCGCCTGCAGCGCCTGCCGCCCCTGAAGTAACTGTTGCAGCTGCCAAATCTGTTGACCAGCCGGGCGGCATTGTCGGCCAAAAAGTTGTAACCAGAGTCATCGTGGATTCCATTGATTACAAAGAGCGCACCGCAGTGCTCCGCGACAGCGACGGCGCCCTGCATTATTTCAAGGCGGGGCCTGAAATAAGGAACTTTCCCCAGCTGAAAGTCGGCGATGAAGTCATCACCGAGCACACGCAGTCTGTTGCCATTCTTGTCGATAAGCCCCAGGGCAAACCTGCCGGCACTGGTGCACAGGTTTTGAAGCGCGCCCCCCTTGGCGAAAAGCCCGGCATGCAGGGCGTCAATATTATGGAAGTCACGGCTACAGTGGATAAAATTGATTATAAAAAACGCATGATAACCCTCAAGGGGCCGGACGGGAAAGTCTTTACCACCGAGGTTGACCCCAGTATCACGAGATTCAACGAGGTCAAAAAGGGCGACATGATTTACATGCAGTTCACCGAAGAGCTGGCAATCAGGGTTGAAACGCCCAAAAAATAATAGCAGTTCAGCCGCGGCAGACTTAGGCGGTTTGTGTTTCTCCGCAGGGGCGGGTCTAAAACCCGTCCCTGCAAAGCTGAGAAATATAGATTTTGAAAAATTCTCTAAGATGCAATGAAGGCAGGGCCATTGCCGACCCTGCCTTTATTGTTTTTGTTTTTTTATTTTATACCGCACTACTTGCCATGAACACCATCCAGCCAGGTTCGCAGCCGCTGCGCCCAGAATTTAAACGCCTCTTCAGCGGTGCCGAACTTGCTCATGCTGTCGACCTTTCCGCCTGACCTGCGGTCAACACCCTCTCCTATCACTGCATTGGTTGTTGAGTCGAGGCACTCAAACTCCATGCTTATTTCCCCTACAAACGACCCTTTGCCTGTTATGCCGCTTTTGATGGTGCTGATTGCCAGGCCTGCCGGAACAACGGTCGTGATGGTGTTGAGCGCTCTGTTTGGCAGTTCCATATCCGTTATGGCTACCCTGATGCGCATAACATCAGGGCCGGGTTGCGCAACTAAGGGATAGGCGCCACCCAGGGCATCTATGACTGCCTTGTGAAACTTATTTGCCAGTTCTTTCATCTCGTCTGCATCAATACCTTTATCCGCTGCATTATTCTTGAAATAAAACCTTACCTGGTCCAGCATAATTTTGTTGTACTGCTTAAAATTAACGCCCTCTTTGATATAGCGCTGCTCAATGCCGCCTTCAGGGCCCTTCTGTAATTTAGAGTAATCTCCAAGAAACCCTGAATGTTCCTTTACCTCCAGTGTGCCCGCACACCCGGCCCCCAGGCACAGGCTGATACATGCGATAGATACTAGGTGAAATAATTTTTTCATTGCCACTCCCCTTTCTAATTATAGGTTTTTGTTAAATCATAAACACAGAGAAGTGATGCTCCCCGCTTACAAAGCGGGGCTTGCGCGGCACATGCCGGTCAGAGATACTTATTTCATACTGCTGTTTAATTTGGAACTAAAAAATCACAAAAAAACTTGTCAGCCGGACGGCCTGATTCGCAATCCCGGAGAAAAAAGGGCTGTAAGATTATATGGGTTCATGATATTGAGTTTCTCAAGGGGCATCAAATTTCCGCAGGAGGATCACATGAACAATCCAAGATACTGTCACCAGGCACTGATGGGTGTGGCGGCATGCGCGCTCATAATCGTTTTCTGCAGCAGCTGCAGCGACAAACCCGCACCGGCGCCCGAAGTAGTCAGGCCGGTTAAAATGCTCAAACTCGGCGCAGATCGAGCCAGCCTCATCAAGGAATTCCCCGGCAAGGTTGAAGCGCTCCAGGATGCGCAGATGGCCTTTGAAGTGGCGGGCAAGGTCATCGAGTTCCCCGTGAACGAGGGGCAACTGGTTAAAGAGGGCGAGGTGCTTGCAAAGCTGGACCCGCGGGATTTTCAGTCAGCACTTGATGCAAAGCTTGCCCGGGAGCGCACGACTAAGACCGACCTTGAGCGGGGCACCGTTCTTCTTAAGTCAGGAGTCATTCCGCAGCGGGATTTTGACTTGATCAAACGGGCGGCTGAAGAGGCAAAAGCCGATGCCGATATCGGGAGAAAGGCCCTTGACGATACGGTGCTCAGAGCGCCGTTTTCAGGCACGGTGGCAAAAAAAATCAAGCAGGACTTCAAAAACGTGCAGGCCAAGGAGCCGGTGCTTATTCTGCATGATGATTCCCTTCTGAAACTGTCGGTCAACTTGCCGGAAAGCGACGCAGTCAGGGCAAAAACCGGCCTTACCCTGGAAGAGCGCAATGCCAGAATCAAGGCCAATGTTATTGTATCATCGATTCCCGGCCGTAAATTTCCCGCGAAGATAAAGGAATTTGCAACCGCTGCCGACCCGACAACCCGCACCTATGAAGTCACCTTTGTTTTTAAGTCTACGCCCGATGTCAGCATTAAATCGGGAATGACGGCTAAGATCGAGATGACAATCCCCGATACGGCCTCTGCAAACGGCGGCATTCGGATTCCGGCTTTTGCGGCTGTTACAGATCACAGCGGCAAGCCTTTTGCCTGGGTTGTTGATCTCAAGACCATGGCCGTTCAGAAGCGCGAGGTCGTACTCGGAGAACTAAGCGGTGACACGGTCGAAGTTCGCGGCGGGCTTGCCTCAGGAGACACGATTGCTGTCTCCGGCATGCAGCAGCTCAGCGCCGGCATGAAGGTCAGCGAACTCAAAAATTAGCCAAAGATATTTGAAATTGAGGAATTGGGGAATTGTTGTAATTCCTGAATACCTCAATCCCTTAATTCTTTGTTTTTAAGAATCTACGGAGTACGGCAAATGAATATCGCAGAATTTTCAATAAGCCGCAAAACCATCACCCTGGTGCTGACATTTGTGATACTGGCCGGTGGCATTGCAGCCTACCAGAGCATGGGCCGCCTTGAAGACCCTGAATTTACGATAAAAGACGTGCTGGTCATTACGCCCTACCCCGGCGCAACAGCCGCCGAGGTGGAGCAGGAAGTATCAGACCGGCTCGAAAAAGCTGTTCAGCAGCTCGGGCAGCTTGACCGGGTGGTTTCAAAATCCGACCGCGGCCTGTCGACACTGACCGTAACGATCAAAAACAAGTATGACAAGAAAGCTCTGCCGCAGGTCTGGGATGAACTGCGCAGAAAAATCAACGACGCGCAACGGGACCTGCCGCCCGGCGCCGGCCCGTCGAAGGTCGTTGACGACTACGGCGATGTGTACGGCGTTTTCTTTTCTGTCTACGGCGATGAGTACTCCTATGCCGAGCTCAAAAAAGTAGTTGACCTGCTGCGCCGCGAGCTGCTGCTGGTGCACGGTGTGGCAAAGATAGACACCTTCGGCGAGCGCGTCGAGGCCGTGTACGTTGAGCTGTCGCGAGACCGCCTGTCGCAGATGAATATCCCTGCCGAGGCTGTCATCCGGGAGCTTAAAGATAAAAATCTCGTCATTGACGCAGGCCGGGTAACCGTGGGCTCCGAGTTCATCACCATTGAGCCCACGGGGCTCATCACCGGCATAAAGGAGTTTGAAAACATCATGATCCGCGGCGCCACGGGCCGCCAGATATACCTGCGGGACATCGGCGCCGTCCGCCGCGGCTATGTCGAGCCGCAGGACACGATCATCCGCTACGACGGCAAAGCATCCATTGGGATGGGCATTTCAACGGTGTCAGGCGGCAATGTGGTCACCATGGGCACGGCCCTTAAAAAGCGCCTGGCCGAGCTTATGCCGCAAATCCCGCTCGGCATTCAACTAGGCATCATTTCGATGCAGCCCGACACGGTTGAGAAGTCAGTCAAAGGCTTTACCCAAAGCCTTATTGAGGCCGTTGCCATCGTTATCGGCGTGCTGCTCATTTTCATGGGGGCCCGCAGCGGCCTGATCATGGGCTTCATCCTCGTGCTGACCACCTGCGGCTCCTTCATTTTTTTGAACCCCATGGGAGTTCTGCTCGAACGCATATCACTCGGGGCGCTGATCATAGCACTCGGGATGCTTGTCGATGACGCCATCGTCATCGTCGAGGGCATGCTGGTGCGGACACAGGGCGGCATGGATGGCAAAAAGGCCGCCGGAGACCTGATCCGGCAGTCAGCCTTTGCGCTGCTGGGGGCAACCATCATAAGCGTGCTGGCGTTCGCCATCATCGGCACCTCCCCGGACAGCACGGGCGAGTTCTGCAGATCGCTGTTTCAGGTGATCGGCGTATCGCTCATGTTCAGCTGGGTGACGGCCATGACAGCCACGCCCCTCATATCCTATCTTTTCCTGAAGCCGCCCAAAAGCGGCCAGCAACAAAAAGACCCCTACGGGAACAAATTTTTCGCCATCTACAAAGCCTTCATCCACGCCGCCATCCGCAGGCGCTGGATGACGCTCGCCCTGGTCATCTGTCTTTTCATTACAGCGCTCTGGGGATTTACATTCGTAAAAAAGAGCTTCTTCCCTCCTTCAACCAGAGAGCAGTTCATGGTCGATATATGGCTGCCCCAGGGCACGCACATTGATGTCACGGCAGATACGGTCAAAGAGGTAGAGCAGTATGTGCTCAAGCAGGCGGGCGTCACCCATGTGACATCCCTTGTCGGCAAGGGGGGCCTGCGGTTTCTGCTCACCTACCAGCCGGAAAAAAAGAACAGCTGCTATGCCCAGCTGCTGGTGGATGTCGATAATATGAAAAAAATCGATGCCCTCATGCCCCAGATCGAAAGCCATCTTGCGAATCAGTATCCCGATATGCTGGCCTACTGCTCAAAATTCCAGCTAGGCCCGGGCTCGACCGGCAAGGTGCAGGCCCGCTTCAGCGGACCCGATGCCAATAAGCTTCGTGAGTTAGCTGAAAAGACCATGGCGATCATGCATGCCGACGGCAATGCAAAGGCTATCCGCACAGACTGGAACCAGCGCGTGAAGGTCGAGCGCCCCATCATAGCCCGGGAGCAGGCAAACTTGAACGGCATCACCCGCGAACAAATCGCCGATGCCCTGCGCTACAGCTTCCAGGGACTTACCATGGGCGTTTACCGCGAAGGCGATTTGCTGCTGCCCATAATCGGCAGGGCCTCGGAAGAGGATCGCAGTGATGTGAACTCAATTAACAATATCCAACTCTGGAGCCCCGCCGCCCAAAAAAGAATACCCCTTCGGCAGGTCATAAGCGGTTTTGAAACGGGTTTCGAAGATGAAATCATCCAGCGCCGCAACCGCAGCAGAACCATAACGGTCTACTGCGATCCACAGGAAGGTGTTCCAAGCGTTCTCTTCAAGCGCCTGCGGCCGCAGATTGAAGCACTGGAGCTGTCAATGGGATACAAAGTCGAGTGGGGCGGGGAGTACGAGGACAGCGCAAAAGCCCAGGGCCCGCTCATGGCCAGCATGCCGGTATTTGTTATCGGCATGTTCATCGTAACAGTGGCTCTGTTCAACTCCATCCGGCAGTCACTGGTCATCTGGGGCTGCGTGCCGCTGTCCATTATCGGCGTCACGGTGGGGCTGCTCGTGACGGGCCAGCCCTTCGGGTTCATGGCCCTGCTGGGGTTCATGAGCCTTTCGGGTACGCTTGTGAAAAATGCCATCGTGCTTCTGGATGAGATCAATTACATGCTGAGCGAGGGCAAGCCCGTCATCGACGCCATTGTCGACTCGGCCGTTACCCGGCTGCGGCCCGTTGCCATGACCGCATCGACGACCGCGCTCGGGCTTATTCCCCTGCTGACCGATGCGTTCTTTTCAGCCATGGCCGTGACGATTGTCTCCGGGCTGCTGTTTGCCGCAACGCTCACCATGGTAGTCGTGCCGGTGTTGTATTCCATCATCTTCCGTGTGCCAAACAAGGCATGACGCAGGCGGATAACAGTCATGTTCATTGCATATAATGGGAGAGCCAAGGTCAGGTCTTAAATATTGCTTAGAAAGCGGTTTAAGATTTTTTTTCGACTTTTTTTAAGAGAATGACGCATTGCAAATTAGGGGGCGTTTTGATCAGGAAGGAAAACAGGGGGCATCCTGACAAACTAAATTTTCCCTTCTACCTCCTTTCCTTCTGCTTCGCCGTATATGCAGCCTTATCTTCCTTTGCCATAAGACCATGGTTTTGTCCGGCAATTTTATGCTGATTCAGCGTAGAGCCATATGGCTGAGCTGCTTTTGCAAGTTTTTTCTTTTTAGTACAAAGGAATGAAACGATCTTATGTCCGGAGGTTTTCTGCTTTTTGCGGGCATCCTCCAAAATGGCAAACAGATCAAAATCAAATATCGCTGCCTGCTGTTTGCGAACCTTGCGGACATCTTCAACTATAGGATCTTTCCGCACAACTTATCCCTCCATTAATTCTTCGGGCGTACAGATTACCGGGCTTTCGAATCCCCGTTCAGAACAGATTTTTTCTATGGCCTTTGCAATTTTTGCATTGGCGATATGTGTACAATTCCATGTCATCAAAAAATTCATCCCATGAACAGCAGCAATTGCAATATGCGCAGCATCAGTTGCAGCCTTTTTAGGAATAATGCCGACTGAGAGAATCCGAGATGCAAGGGCGGTAACCTCAGCGGTTATATCAAGCTCTGGAAAAGCCTTAACAGCCTTCAAGCGAATCTTGGCCATCTCAGTATCGCCAGCGCTTATCTCGTTAAGAACGAGCTGAGAAATATAGAGATTAAAGCTATTCCTTTTATTTCTCCACCATTCCTGTGTAATTTCTTGATGTGCGGCAACAATTAAGTCTCGGCTTGGTTTTGAGACGAGATAGCTTGGTATGGTTGATTCAATATATATTTTTAGTTTCACGGAACTTTCTCATGTACATTTTTTTTGATACTAACAGTTTTGAAATTTGTTGTAAAGCAAGAGCTTTTTTCAAAGTAGCAGTTTAGCCCTTTTAGGAAGGGATAGAGTCGGGAAAGATCAAGATCAATGTGCCACCCTAATCCCCCCATTTGTATTGTCGACTCTGCCGTTACCCGGCTGCGGCCCGTCGCCATGACCGCATCGACAACAGCGCTGGGGCTTATTCCCCTGCTGACCGATGCGTTCTTTTCCGCCATGGCCGTGACGATTGTCTCGGGCCTGCTGTTTGCCGCAACGCTTACCATGGTAGTCGTGCCGGTGCTGTATTCCATCATCTTCCGTGTGCCAAACAAGGCATGACGCAGCCGCGCCTCGCCGAACTGCTGGCGAAGTAAGAAATGTAGAAAAGTCTTACTCTGTTGAACTTACCAGCCGGGCGGCCTCACCATCCGCCCGGCTTTTTTTGTGCAAGGCGTCACTATTTGTCTTCAGGGAATCATCGCCTATGGCGATGATTCCCTGAAGAAGGCAACTCAAACACTTCGTATTCTTTGCTTTACACCCTTTCAGGGCGAAATCAAGCCACCCGCTACGCGCGGTTGGCTGTTGACTGTGCGCCGAAAGACCGGTCAAACAGTGACTTGATGGCTGCACGGCCCTGTTCGCTTAAAAACCGGGTGCCGGTGCCGGTAAACCGTGTACGCGAAATGACCGGGGGTGCTTCCTCCGCCCATGCCCCGTCACGCCAGGTGAACCAGAGGGCTTTATCCTGGTCAAACACATGCACGGGCTTGCGCCAGTGTTTGGCAAGCTCGGCTGACCAGCCCGTGCCGCCGCGCACGGTTGCATCGGGCATGATGGCTCCAACCACAAAGACCTCGCCAGCCGTGCTCACCTGATGCCAGATGGACTGCAGCACTTTGCGGAACAGCGGGGTGCTGGGGTAGCTGCGGTGCATCTGGGCGCTGAGATAGGCATCGCTTACTTCGCCCTGGGCAAGCTCGCTCCCGGAGAGCTTGACGAGGTTCCTGGTGCGCGCCGGTTCATGGCCGTCGAAGGAAAAATTGATTTCCTGCAGGCCCCACTGCTCGGCGCACTGGCCGAACAGGGATTCGGCGCCCTGCGCGCCTCCCGACAGCAGGGTGTGAGCCCCGGGTGGTAGATTGAGTGGCCGCTCGGCATGGGCCGCCGCAAGGCTCAGCGTGTCGCAGTGAATAAGCAACTGCGGATCGGGGATATTGGTATAGCCATTGCTCTTGAGTATGCGCACGCATACGCTGCTGCCGGCCGGCTCAAGATAGATGGCCACATCGA
Source organism: uncultured Thermodesulfobacteriota bacterium (assembly GCA_964400575.1). Classification (GTDB taxonomy): domain Bacteria; phylum Desulfobacterota; class WTBG01; order CAIYCZ01; family CAIRTM01; genus CAIWCT01. Next base: position 8,934 of record CAYNVA010000116.1, read on the forward strand.
TCAGCTCTTCAAAGGCGTCGCAGGGCGGGGTAACCGCCGTGGGGTGCGCCTTGGTAAATGTTTTATGAGTCTGTGCGCTCATCCAGAGCTGGGCGCCGAGGCTGTGGGCGCATGACCTGAAGGCGCCGATGGCTCCTGCGATTTGCACTTGCGATGCGCATTCCCAGTCAAAGCCGTCGATCACGATGACGTCGGGCTTGAAGTTGATATGGGTTTGAAAAAGGGCAATGGTCTGCTCGAGACGCTGCGGCGAAAAAGCCGTGTCGGCATAGGTCTGCAGCACTCGGTACTGTGTGGACGAGTTGCGCAGATCTTCGATCTCTTCGCTGTGGCTGCCGCCGGCCATGTCGTCAAAAAGCGCGTCATACCAGGCCTGGACGTGGTTGGTGTTTTGCCCCAGGGCTATGTGCAGAACATGTTTTTCGCGCATGATGGCGTCAAGGCCGATCTGCACCAGGAAGGCTGTTTTTCCCACGCCCGCAGGGGCAATCACAAGGCCCAGACCGCCTGCCCGCAGGCCCCCTGAAATAAATTTTTCTAGTATGCGCAGCGGGTTGCGCGCGGTGAGTTGTTGGCGAATCATATATGTATGCTCCTTGCTATTTTCTGCCTGTGGCTTTTTCTTTTGCCTTTTCCGTCAGCTCTTCGGCAAGGCTGGCCGGTACCTGCAGATAGCGTGAAAATTCCATGGTGAATTCCGCTTTGCCCTGTGTGTTGGAGCGAAGCACTGTTGAGTAGCCGAACATGTCGGCCAGAGGCACCTCGGCCTCGATGCGCGCGATGCCCGCATCTTCATGCGAGCCGATGATCATGCCGCGGCGCTGCATGAGGGTGGTGAGCACGTTGCCGGAAAATTCCGCGGGCCCTTCAACCGCAACGCGCATGATGGGCTCAAGAATTTTCGGGCGCGCCTTGCTGAATGTTTCGCGCCAGGCGCCGCGGGCTGCTTCCTGAAAAGCTATGTCTGAGGAGTCAACGCTGTGGGACGCGCCGTCGTTTATGGTTACGCGCACACCCGTGACAGGGGATCCGATGAGCTTGCCCTTTTTGACCATGGAGGCAAACCCCTTGTTTACCGCGGGGATGAACTGCCGGGGAATCGAGCCGCCGACGATTTTATCCACAAATTCGAACTCTTTATCATCACAGGGCTCCATGAAGCCCGCCACGCGGCCATATTGGCCGGAACCGCCGGTCTGCTTTTTATGGGTATAGTTGAAGTCGGCACGCTGCGTGATGGTTTCGCGGTAGGCAACCTGCGGGGGTGAGGTTTCAACCAGGGCATTGTATTCGCGCTTCATGCGCTCGATGTACACGTCCAGCTGAAGCTCGCCCATGCCCTTGATAACGGTTTCCTGCGATTCCTGGTCGACCTCGACGTGGAAGGTGGGGTCTTCCTTGGTGAAGCGCTTGAGCGCTTTGGCCAGATTGATTTCCGACTTGGAATCCACGGGCTTGATCGAGAGCGATATGACGGGATCGGGTACGAACATGGAGGTCATGCTCACATTGACCGTGCCGTCGGTGAACGTGTCGCCCGAGTTGCAGTCAAGGCCGAAGATGGCGATAATGTCGCCTGCGGAAGCTTCCAGCACATCTTCCATTTCGTCGGCGTGCATGCGCACCAGCCGGCCGGCCTTGTGCTTTCTGCCCGTGCGCGTGTTGGTTATAAAGGTGTCGCGCGCGAGGCTGCCCTGATAGATGCGCAGATACGTGAGCTGTCCATAGCGGCCGTCTTCAAGCTTGAAGGCCAGAAGCACCGTGGGCATCGCAGGATCGCTGTGCAGCACGATTGTTTCCTCTGCGTCATTTGACAGCTCTATGGCTTCGTTTTTTATGTCCGGCGGGGCCGGCAGATACCGTATGACCGCGTCCAGCAGCAGCTGTACGCCCACGTTTTTATAGGCCGAGCCGAGCATCACCGGCGTGAGCTTGAGCTCAAGGGTGCCTTTGCGCACGGCCTTGTAAATCATGTCATTGGTAATGCGCTCTTCAAGGATCGCCTCCATCAGCTCATCGGAGAACATGGACACGGCGTCCAGAAGTTGCTCGCGGTAGGAAGCAACCTCATCCTTCATATTCTCGGGGATAGGGCCTTCTTCCATATC